>DBSW01000138.1 GCA_002306745.1 Dehalococcoidia bacterium UBA1332
ACTATCAATCCAAATATGCTGAAAATGACGTCAAACGTGCGTTTTGCCAAACGACTTATTCCTGTGAAAGTGCGTTAATCTCAAATTAGGTATAGCGCAGATGTCATCGAACGCCGATGCGATCGAAGGTAAAGATACTAAATGGTTACAAATCCCTCATTCCGCTTCAAGCACGCGCTTGTTACTGGCGCAACCGGAATCGTCGGAGTTCCCTTAGTCCAGGAGCTTTTAAGTTGCCGTGTACTCGTCTCAACTTTTACAAGAGGTGTAACGCAGGTCGGATTTCCCCCTAGAGTGGTAAATCTTGCCGGTGATATCGCAAATGCAAATCAGGTTATCAAGGCGTCTACAGATAAAGACGTGATTTTTCATGTAGCTGCTGTTACAAACAATTCCAGAAGTTCATACTCAGAATTCGAACGAATTAACGTGAACGGTACCAAGAATGTAATCACTGCAGCACGGACTGTCGGCGCACGACTCGTGTATGTATCCACAGTAAATGTAGATGGTTTCAGGCGCGGGCGATTGTTTGATTACTATTCTGAGTCAAAATCAGAAGCTGAAAAATTAGTGTCTAAGGCTGTGGATGACGGTCTTGATGCTGTAATTGTTAGACCTGCCATGGTTTTCGGTAGTGTTGGTAGCAGGGCTGGCTTAATTGTGGATAGTTTACTTTCGGGGGGCCTACGAGTGTTGCCAGCACCTGAAAGGAAGATTAATCCCGTCTGGTCGGTAGATCTTGCTAGAGCTCTGATTTCGGCTGCAGAGAATGGTCACCTGGGTACTGCGTATACAGTAGCTGGATCCACTCTGCGCACAGGAGATTTTGTCGCGCAAGTTTGTGAAGCGCGTAAATTACGAAAGCCTTTATTATCATTGCCTGCTTGGTTGTTTATTGCGCCGCTCAAACTTGCTTGGTGGGCTAGACCAATCACCCGTTGGCAGCCACCGATTTCGGTTGGGACGTTGGTCGGCGGATCGACTTACCATGATTATGATTCAGCTTCTGAACTTGGATTTAGTCACACAAGTATCAAAGATATATTTGAGTGATCAGCCAACGTTGCCGTTATAGTCTTTTACAAAATTGCGTATACCTTCTTTGACTTTTTTACCCGAGAGTGTACTCGCCGTTTCTACAAATATTCCTAGGAGATCGAGGTTGGCGCTGTCTTCACCGTTGTTGCGTACTAGCATTAGCTTATTGTTTGCCGTTTCCATGAGTTCTTCACTATCGTATGAAAGACTCTCGGTCAATTTTTCTCCTAATTTGAGTCCGGTGTATTCAATTTTGATGTCCTTGTCTGGCACCATCCCTGAGAGCTCGATCATCGTTCTTGCGAGTGAATCTATGTTTACTGGTGTGCCCATATCAAGCAGATAAATTTCTTGATTTGCTCCGATTGCAGCAGCAGTTAGTATTAGTCCTGCAGCTTCGTGCGCGGTCATAAAATATCGTTCGGCTTTTGGGTGGGTGACAGTGACAGGGCCACCGGCCTCAATTTGTTGTTGGAAAATGGGTATGACACTGCCGTTGCTTCCAAGCACGTTCCCAAACCTGACTGCGGTAAACTGGGTGGTGTCAGTTGCTCCTAGTTCCCGAATCGCAAGTTCAGACATTCGCTTTGTTGCCCCCATCACGCTTGTAGGTGCAACTGCTTTATCAGTTGAGACAAGTACGAATTTTTCCGCACCACATTCAATAGCTGCTCGCGCGACGTTTAGTACTCCCCCTACATTGTTTCTCACAGCATCCGCTGGTGCATCTTCCATCAAGTAGACGTGTTTATGCGCTGCAGCATGCAGGACGATATCGACACCGTGGTCAGCCATAATATTTCTGATGGATATCGGGTTAGTTACATCAGCTATACGCGTTATCAGTTTGGTACTGTCCCAATCCTTTTCATTAATATGTGCTCTGAGTTCGTATTCCAGCAATACAAGCGGATTCTCTGCATGATCAATGAGAACTAACTTCGATGGCCCGAACGCAATAACTCTTCTGGCGAGTTCGGAACCAATTGTGCCTGCACCACCGGTTACGATTATTACCTTGTTATTGAATGTTTCTCTTAGTGTCACTTCATCTAAGTGAGTCTCGGGACGCCCGAGGAGGTCAGATACTTCTACTCGACGTAGTTTTGATATTGATACGTTACCTTCTAGAAGTTCGTTAGTACCTGGAAGAATGCGGAACTCAATCTGTGCTTTCCTGCATATGTCAACGATACGGGTTCGTTGAGATGTTGTAGCAGATGGGATAGCAATTACGGCGATATCAGCTTTATGTGTGCGGACAACCTGATCAAGTGAATCTATAGTTCCGACAATAGGTACACCGATAAGGCTTAGTCCGATCTTCGCTGTTTCGTCATCAAGAATAGCGACAGGTTCGAGTCTGAAATCAGGAGTAGATTTTAATTGTGCGCAGAATGCTGCGGCAGCATCACCGGCTCCAATAATCACAACGTTGCGTTTAGGGATTTGTTGCTCACGAAAGTCTTTAAAACGCTCACGGCTAATCCTTACCGTCATGCGTAATCCACCAGCAAGAAATATATGTACACCCCATTCGATTAGGTAAATACTTCGGGGTATTTCTTGTGGCTCAGCTAATAAGATGCCTAGTGTGGCGAAAATACAAGTTGCTGCAGTTGTAGATTTTGTTACAGCAATAAGATCGGGTACTGAAACGTATCGCCAAAGCCCGGAGTGTGCATCGAAATAGACTAGCGCCCCAAGTCTAATTACGATAAGTATGGGTGCCCATATTATGAAAGCGGAGTATGCAATCCTACTTTGATCAAAATCTAGCCTTAAGAGCAATGCAATATACAGAGATATTGCTGGCAGGGCAGCCTGAATTAATAAACCCAGAAGAACTCTTCTCCTTCTAGGTATCCGGGGTATCGTTCTTTGTATTTTTGTAGTTATGGACATGCGTTGCTGGTATAAATAGCTTACCGAATCGCTATAGAGACTTTCAGGTTACTCTCACCCTGTGTTGCAATCACCTTGCACTTTATGTTTTCCATCTGATTGTCTCAATACATAGTGTGGCACACTTAATGGATTTGGGGCCCGTTATAGTCCAATCAGCTATGCCGAAAGCGTCGACGTCGTTAAGGGATATGGGAAAGTCATACAGTCCTTTAATCGATTTTGATTGCCCATTCTAATAATTTTAAGAGTATTTAAAGTGTCAATTAAAAATAGCGGTAAAGGTCGGTTATCCGGGGTAAAAGCGATTGCGTTTGATTTTGACGGCGTTTTTACCGATAACCGCGTTTATGTCTCCCAGACCGGTGAAGAAACTGTAGTGTGTAATAGGTCGGATGGGATGGGTATATTGATGTTGCGTAAAGCTGGAATTCCCATGGTGATAATTAGCACTGAGCGTAATCCAGTTGTTTCGATCCGCGGTGCGAAATTGGAACTTGATGTCTTGCAGGGAATTGACGATAAGTTGTCAGCTTTGCAGCGTTGGGTGGAGGAACAGAAATTATCTCTTGATGCTGTCGCTTTTGTTGGTAACGATATAAACGATGTTGATTGCCTCAGGGCTTCTGGAATAGGTTTAGTGGTGGCGGATGCCTATCCAGTAGCAGTCGAGGCCGCTGATTTCCAATTAACTAAAATGGGTGGGCAAGGTGCTGTTCGGGAGTGCGCTGACTTGTTACTGGCATCGCAGGATAATGCCTAGTTATTTGTATTTTTGATACAACTACGGCATGTCATATAGACATTTTTTCTCGTTGTCGTATAGAGCCTACCAGTTGAATTTTTTCAGTTCCCGACAGATTTGATCTACTTCTGAATCATGAAGTTCCGGATATATGGGTAATGACAGCGCTTCTTTGGAAAATCGTTCAGCTTCCGGAAATTCGGCATCCGGTTTTACGTGAGTAGAAAACATCGGTTCATTGTGCAGTGGTGAACCATAATGCACCATTGTCCCAATACCAGCATCTGATAGATGTTGGCGTAATTTATTTCGATCTGATCTTACAGTCATCACGTATTTATGAAATACATGTGTTTCCCCTGGTTGCTCTATTGGGGTCGTTACTTGGGATAATTCATCAAGGACAGACGTATATCTTCTGGCTATGTTTTGTCTGCGGGTTGCCCATTCATTAAGGTGGTCGAGTTTGAAGTTAATAATTCCGGCTTGGATTGATGCCATTTGTGAGTTGTAACCAAGCTCCCGATAAATCCGTGAATCATCTCGTCCGTGATACCTGAGTTGTCTTATACGTTTTGCTATTTCGTCGTCGTTTGTAACGATTGCCCCGCCGCTTCCAAATGCTCCTGCGACTTTCATAGGATCAAAGCTTAGTGATGCGGCAAAAGAATGGGAACCTGGTATTTGGTCATTAAGGTTTGCGCCTATTGCTTGAGCGGCATCTTCAATTAACGGCACATTGTTTGAACGGCACGCGTCCGCTAATGGCTTAATATCGAAAAGTTGGCCAAACAGGTGGACTGCTATAACCGCCTGCACTTCGCCTGCATTTACTAAGTCGATTGTTTTCGTAATATCTGGCTGGAAATTTTTGCCTGAGTCTACGAAAACCGGTTTAGCATTGGCTCGGATCACAGGTGATGCGGAGGCTACGAATGTCATGGTCGGCACCGCGACTTTGTCTCCGGGTTGAACTCCAGATGTTAGAAGTGCGAAAAATAGTGCATCTGTGGCAGATCCGACCGCAACGGCGTTTTTTGTACGCATCACCTCGCAAAGCTTTGCTTCAAGAGCGTCAATTTCGGGACCCTGAAGGACTTTTCCATGTGAAAAGACACGTTCACAAATAGTCATTATTGTGTCTTTGTGTTGTTCGAACTGGCGGTCAAGCCGCATAAACGGAATCTTCATTTAATAGCATTCACTATTTAGATTGGATTTTCTTTAAGATGTTCTATGTATCTCGGAAGCGCTCGTTCTAAGTCGAACTTGGGTGCGAAACCGATCAATTCCCGTGCTTTACTTACATCTAACGTCCCACGTTTTGGAACGTGGCTAGGTATTTCTCCGTAATGAACTTCTACGTCTACTATCGTTTCACTGATTATCGATATTGCCTTCGATAGAGTTTCTGATTTACCTCTGGCTATGTTGAACGTTTCTCCTGCAGCAGTATCGTTTGTGGCAACCCTGAATATTCCGTTTGCAGTATCGTCGACATATGTGAAGTCAAGTGCCATACTTCCATCGCCATCTACTCGGAGCGGCTGCCCGTTTAACGCTCTTGTTATGAACTTGTATAAAACACGCTGGTTGGCATCGAACGGCCCATATACTGCCGTTGGTCGCACGGTCCTAACGTCAATGTCATATCGCTTACGGTAACCTGAGCTGATTATTTCGCCCGCGAGTTTGATCGACCCATAAATCTCCTTAGGGTCTTTCGGTGCTTCTTCTGTAACTGTCGGCGTTAGGAAGTCGCCGTAGACCATGCTAGAAGACGTGTACACGACGGGGCAGGGGTGTTCAAAATCTCGTACGACTTCGAGGACATTAACCGTGCTAGTAAGAATGGAATCGAATGCTTCTTCTGTTTGTTCTATGGCAACGTTTGCGAGTGGCAGTGCTGCCATATGTACGATCACATCAGGTTTAAAACGGGTTAGTGCACGTCTCAAATAGTCTTTATTGAGTGTGTCACCGGTCATTAGCGAAATATCATCCGATATGTCTGCAAGCCGAGCTAGCAGGTTTACAGGTGTTGCATTGGGGTCTGGCGCAACGTACTGTTTGAACGAATCGAACACTGCAACATCATACCCCGCGTTGAGAAATTCACGTACTACGCGAGAGCCGATGAATCCGGCTCCACCAGTTATAAATGCTTTTTGCAAAGAATTAGTTACTCTTATGTTTCTATCGTGTTTAGCTTTGCTTACGATGCTTAGTCCGGTAAATGATAACTATCAAAGGCTAACGATTGCTTGATTATAGAAGTTCTGATTTGCAAGCTATTTTTGGATAAATCTAATTCATTCAACATACAATTCATATAGTGATACGTTCATAAGCGGCATTGAGACAAACAACATTGATGCTTTACGTGTAGACCGATTTAGATTTCTAGCTTTGTGATTGGTTTCGAGTTCTTTATGCGTGTAAATATTGAAGAACTGCCTACTAAAAACTGGCATCATTTTTTAAGATTGCGTGATTTGCACCAGATATTGACTAGTATCGATACTGCCGGTGTGAATTGTGTTTTGGAATTGGGCGCTGGTGATGGTATACAAACTGATGCGCTTCGGAAAATTTTCCCTGTTGTAGTCCCGGTTGATATTGCGCCGTCTGGTGACGTTGAGGGAATGGTAATTGCTGATGTAGCAAAGCTACCATTCGAAGATGCTTCATTCGACCTAATTTTTTCTTCGAATCTACTTGAGCATGTGGAAAATCTTGATGCTGCGTTTTCGGAAATGAAACGTGTGCTTGCACCAGGCGGTGTGATGATTCACTCAATGCCCACTTCAGTTTGGAAGTTTTCTCAATTAATACTTCGCCCAGTCGCATCAATTTTTCGTATAACTAGAAGTATTATGCCTTTACCGCCTGTGACACAGCCTCGCGCTCAACAGGGATCGCATGGAATGCTCGAAGGTCTTACACCAACAAAGCGGTCAATCGCTAAGAAAATAGTTGGAACCTTAATTCCAACTATTCATGGCGTGTCTGGAAATCACGTGACCGAGCTATTACATTTTCGACCTAGATGGTGGCACCGGAGGTTTGAAAACTCTGGATTCGCTGTTGATTATTCCTTGCCGCTGTATTTTCATTCACCTTACGATTTGTTGCCTTACAGATTCTTGAAGCTAAGAGATTTTCTAAGTAGAAATGGTATGGCCTCGGTATATGCGTTTGTTTTAAGAGATCTAAGAAACACCTCTTGTGACTAAATTTAATTTATGGTTTTCATCTTCACCAGTTAATGTCCAAGGCGGTTGGTGATCTTGCATTAAACATCTTTTGTTAACGCTATTTGTATTGGTTCAATAGTGATGGATATTGCCGCACTAAATGTTGTTTTTTGGTAGAGAAATGTTTGACTTTTGTAAAAAACTACTCTGACCGCTTATTTTTCTCTCGATTAGACTTGCTGAATCACTAGCAAAATAGTGCTGAATTAAGACGGGCGCGCAGGTGTCTACAAAGCGGTGTTCGGAACTAACGATATGGATTATTAGTTGAAGATTTTATTGACAGGGTGCGCTGGATTTATTGGTTCGCGTGTCTGCGATCTATTAGCAACGCGTAATCATGAAATACTTGGAATCGATAATTTGAGCGATTCATACGATGTCCGCATGAAACAATGGCGGGTTGACAATTTTCTTACTCCGAATGCGATTGAGTGGGTAAACACTGATATCGGCGACCGGGATGCTGTTATGAAAATAATTAACGAGTTTCATCCGGACGCCGTAATTAATTTGGCTGCTCGGGCGGGGGTTAGGCAGTCTATCGACGATCCATGGGCTTATTACCAAACAAATGTAACTGGAACTCTGAATCTTCTGGAAGGATGTAAAGAGGCCGGCACCTCTAGGTTTATATTGGCGTCGACTTCGAGTGTTTATGGAGCGAAAGCGCTGCCGTTTTCTGAAGAGACGGCGATTGATTCATTATTGTCTCCTTATGCCTCATCCAAAAAGGCTGCCGAGGATTTGTGTCGGCTATACAATCATTTGACAGGGATTGATGTGACAGTTTTCAGGTTTTTCACTGTTTATGGTCCATCTGGGCGACCAGACATGAGCATGTTCCGTTTCGTAAAATGGATCGTTGAAGAGGAACCTCTGAAACTGAATGGTGACGGCACACAGCAACGAGATTTTACTCACGTGGTAGATGTTGCTAGAGGAGTTGCAAGCTCTTTGTCTCGATCACCGGGATTTGAAATTATTAATCTTGGTTCAGATCGGCCCGTAGAATTGAACAAAGTCATTAATGAAATCGAATTAATGGTTGGTAAATCGGCTGACATTGTTCACTATCCTTTGCCGCAGACTGACGTCATAGCAACCTGGGCGAATATTAGCCGTGCACGTGAGTTAATTGATTGGGAGCCTGAGGTCGAACTACAAGCAGGTGTGGCAAGCGTGGTCGATTGGTATTTAGAGAATAGATCATGGGCCAAAGACATCGTTCTGTAGCTTTTTTACATGGTGCTGAAAATCGCAATCCTCGAGGGTTTGAACGTTGAGCGAATCAAAGCAAATAGTTGTTGTCGGACTCGGGTACGTCGGACTACCGCTTGCACTTGCGCTTGCTGGTGAATTTCCAACCGTTGGTTTTGATTCAGATCCCGTTCGCATAGAACAACTCGTGGATGGGTTTGATCGAAATCTAGAGATTGAATCTCAGCTTCTGTCGAAAAATAATCTGAGTTTCTCCTCTGATGAATCAGTTCTTGATGGTGCTGAGATGGTTGTGGTTACCGTCCCAACACCTGTGACCGATGATAAGCGTCCTGATCTAAGTATGCTCGAACGTGCTAGTGCAATGGTTGGTCGCTCATTAGAGCGTAACCCAGTTCGAAACTCTGTTCCGATAATTGTCTACGAATCGACCACTTATCCGGGCTGCACTGAAGAATTTTGTGGCCCAATTATTGCGCAAGAATCAGGATTGCAATTAGGCATAGATTTTTTGCTCGGTTACTCGCCTGAAAGAACTAATTTCGGGGACGCTGAGCATACACTTGAGTCCATAACAAAAGTAGTTTCTGGTCAAACAGATTATGCATCCGAAAAGATTGCAGAAGTTTACGGCAAAATTGCTAAAGCAGGCGTGCATCGTGCTTCAGGAATTAAAGTGGCAGAGGCTGCAAAAGTTATAGAAAACGTTCAGCGAGATCTTAACATTGCCCTTTTTAACGAGGCAGCGATGATTTTTGATCGGATGGGAATAAATTCAGCATCTGTGTTCGAAGCAGCAGGGACAAAATGGAATTTTCAGAGGTATCAACCCGGGTTGGTTGGCGGTCACTGTATACCTGTCGATCCCTATTATTTGACTTATGCTGCTGAACAAGTCAGCTACGATGCAAAAGTGATTCTTGCCGGTAGACGGTTCAATGAAGAAATGGTGAATTTAGTAGCGGATAAAGTAACCACAATGATTGAAAGCACTGGCAGACTAGCATCTGAATCAAGTGTGCTGGTACTTGGTCAGACTTTTAAAGCCAACGTAGCAGACTTTAGAAATAGCAAAGCGAAAACGCTTTATTCAATTCTGTTGGGCTCTTGTCGAAGTGTTGATTCGTACGATCCATATGAAGATACTTCTTTATCAAATGATCATTTATTCGAATCAGATGTTAAATATGATGCTGTGATACTAGCTGTAGGCCACGGACAGTTCATAACTTCTGCAAGAAAGATAGTGGATTTGGTTGAGTCAAACGGTGTGTTGGTCGATTTAGCGGATGTATTTGCACCTGAAATAATCTCAAACTCGGATGTCAATTTCTGGAAGCTTTAGATAAAGGGTCTCAATTGAAAAATATTGGTGTTATTGGGGGGGCAGGATACGTCGGGCTTGTGACCGGTGTAGGTTTAGCTGCATTAGGTCATAAAGTTATTTCGATGGATTTGGATCGGCACAGGGTGGACCTGCTACGGCAAGGCCGATCAGCTGTATATGAACAAGGTCTTGAGGATTTGCTTGCGGAACTCAGTTCCAGAGGTCAAATTACTTTTACTGATAATCCAGCAGAAACTGTGCAGGCCAGTGATGTGTTATTTGTCGCTGTAGGAACTCCGTCACTAGATAACGGAGGGGCAGATCTTTCGGCGGTTATTACCGTTGCCGAACAGATTAGAGAGTATATCTCTAAGTACACGGTTATAGTCGTGAAAAGTACTGTGCCTGTTGGAACTTTAGGTGCAATAACTGAAATCCTATCTCATACACTTACTGAAGGTGAAGACTTTGATGTGGTTTCAAACCCTGAATTTTTGCGCGAAGGAACGGGCCTCATCGATTTTTTTGCTCCATCAAGAATAATTGTTGGTAGTGATTCAAAACGTGCGAAGTCAGTTTTACGAGAAATCTATGAACCTTTGCTTGACGGTTCTGCAGTTGTTCAGATTCCATGGCTAGATCCGGATAACACGATTTCCTATCTTGAAACCGATGCCGTTTCCGCTCAAATGACTAAGTACGCCGCAAATGCATTTCTTGCAACCAGAATTTCTTTCATTAATGAAATTGCAGGTTTATCCGAAAAAGTCGGTGGGAATATCGAAGACATTGTTAAAGGGTTGGGTATGGATCCGCGAATTGGATCAGCCTATCTTCAACCCGGTATCGGTTTCGGTGGACCTTGTCTTGATAAGGATCTACGAGCATTGATCACTGTGGCCGGTGAAAATTCTTATGAAGCAGTTATGTTAAATGGTGTTCTGAATCGTAATGAATTGCAGTTACGGGAGATGGTCAACAAGATTACGCTTGCGGTTGGTCCTAGTTTGTATCGGAAGAGAATTGCATTGTTGGGATTATCGTTTAAGGAAGGTACAAACGACGTACGCAATTCAATATCGATCAGGTTATATAGATTGCTGAATGACCTTGGTGCGAGTGTTGTGGGCCATGACGTGTTAGCCACAGACGAGGTGGCGATACTTGAGCCTAAATTCGAAGTTTATGCAGATTTACCATCAGTTCTAAATGGGGCAGAGGTGATCGTGTTGTTGAATCGTGAGGATATCTATTCATCAATAGATTGGAGTAAAGTTTCGTTTGGACCTAAACAGCCTCATGTGCTTGACACACGGGGTATTTTGAATGTTCGGGAACTACAAAAACTAGACATCTCTTACGATGTACTAGGATCTGCAAAAAGCCCTAAAAAGCTCAGTTAGATGCTCGTATGAGCTAAAATCATTTAACGAATCAGTGACTAAATTTTGTGAGGTAAAAAAATCTCGACTCGAACTGCTCTTGTTACCGGTGCTGCTGGATTCATAGGATCTCATTTGGTGGATCGTCTGTTGGTCAATGGGGATACCGTAGTTGGTGTCGATGATCTGTCTTCAGGAAAATTGTCTAATCTGCCTGAGGAGTTAGATCTTAGACATCTCGATATTCGAGATTCCAGACTTAAAGATGTATTCGATGAAGTTCGACCTGATGTGGTGTTTCATCTTGCTGCGCAAATTAGTGTTTCGAACTCGGCACGAAATCCTAAATTAGATGCTGACGTTAACATAGGAGGAGCACTGAATCTGCTTGAGTGCATGAAGACTCAAGATTCCAATGGCGCAAGCCTTGTCTATGTGACTTCTGGTGGCACTGCTTATGGTCAACCTGAAGTTTTGCCGGCTGACGAAAATACTCCTATACGCCCTCTTTCCCCTTATGGTGCTTCGAAATTCACAGTAGAAACATATTTGCCTATTTATGAAAACCTGAGCAGGCTGACCTATTCGGTCATACGGCTAGGCAATGTATATGGACCTCGACAGGATCCGCATGGGGAAGCAGGTGTCGTCGCGATATTCAGTCGAGCTATGTTGGCTGGAACGTCACTAAAAATATTCGGTGATGGCACTGATGAACGCGATTATGTATATGTTGACGATGTTGTCGAGGCGATCCTTCGTGCGGGAGCCAGGGGGCATCGTGGTCCATTCAATATTGGGTCAGGTTTAGGTACGAGTACTAACAGGATTTTTGAGTTATTAGCTGAATATTGCTCACACGAACATCCGCCTGAGTATGGCGAGTCACGGCCTGGTGACATTAAAGCTATAGCCCTCGATTCCAAAAAGGCAAAAATAGAGTTGGGGTGGGAGCCGATAGTTAGTTTGGAAGACGGTTTGAGAGCCACTGTTGAATGGTTCAAGGCGCATCCAATTTAAAAATTTTTTGGCTCTATTTGTTAGTCGAGTGTCTGGTTCCTGCGGCTCCGATTATCTATCGCTCATACAAGTTTGTTGGTTAGGAATCCTCTGATCTGTCCAAAGAATTCAGTTCGGGTGCCGGCTTAATACCTTTTGTCCCCATTTCTGAATGGACAATGCTCATTGCTTGATGATGTGGAATCCCATCATCTCTAATTTGTTGATAACGATTTTCATCGATTTTTGATCGGTCAAGGAAACCTCTAATGTCGTATCTTTCCGTATCTTCGAGTTCGAATTTCCCTTCCTTAATCATCAAATCCAATGGGTATTCTTTTTCTTTCAAGGGAAGCTGGATCACTCTGTTTTGACGTGCGGATTCATATATTGCCATCATGATTTCTACTGTTTCTCTGGCGATACGACCTGAGCCACGACTTTCCTTGCCAGTTTCGATCCAATTTATTAATTCGCGTGTCTGGGCGGCATTTGTATTACCACCAATGGCCTGGTCACCATCTTTGAGACCCAGATCTATGCTTTCCCAACCTTTTGTTTCCGCGTTGAAAAGTTTCAGCACCGTTTCTGTCACATGTAACATCCCCTCCGTGCCACGGATGAAGAATTTACCGGCGTCACAGTTGCGATCCCAAAGATCAGATTGAATGAAGAATTGGAGGCTGCCCCCGAAGTGGATTAGGCCCATGCAAGAATCTTCAATGGCAGTGTCGCGTTCGAACTTGTTAGTGCGACGTTCTACCGCTCCCATCACCCATTCTGCGACCGGATCGCCGAGAATGTATCTAGCTCCATCGATTGAATGCGTGCCCCAGTTCGCAAGTCCTTCTTTTACGCGTAGATCTGCCCTTAGTGGGATACCAATTGCGCCATCTTCTACTAATTGGTGTGCCTTTTCCCATCCCGGCGTGAATCGACGTTGGTGTGAAATCGCAAGTTTGACACCATTTACTTCGCAAACTTCTACCATTACATCTGCTCTGCCCATCCCGATTGCCATTGGCTTTTCGCAGATAATTCCTTTTACGGTTGGCCCTACCGCTACCTCAGCGGTGACCGTGTCATGTAGTAAGTGCCAAACACAAATGCTAACGATGTCTGGTTTTGCACTTTGAAGCATCTCCGATACGGTTGCATAACCTTCTGGAATTCCATACTGATTTTTGTACATTTCTCTTGCGGGTGCCAGTGGGTCGACAACCGCCACGACATCGATGTTGTCAATTCGCTCGTAACCTTGCATATGGGCTTGACCGATTGATCCGCAACCTACGATTGCTGCTCTATATTGATTGTTCATTGACCGGGTCCTAATGAGGGAATTGGATAGATCATTCGGAAGTTTACGCTTGTTTTATCGTGCACCCAAATTAATGCCCCAACTACGTAAATGTGTCCGTCAATTTACACAAAGAACATTGGTAGGTTTTCGGTTTTCCCAAGAATAAACATTCCTCCTAAAGTTAGACTGAATACTGCTATAAGGATGCCGAATGCTGTGTGGATTTTGCTATGAGCGCTTG
>DBSW01000180.1 GCA_002306745.1 Dehalococcoidia bacterium UBA1332
AAAAATTCATGACGCGGGGTGGAGCAGTCTGCTAGCTCGTCGGGCTCATAACCCGAAGGTCGTAGGTTCGAATCCTACCCCCGCTACCAAGCTTTCCTTAGGCGAGAACTATATTTTTCCTGGTGGTAAGAGCATGGTGGACCCACCCGTTCCCATCCCGAACACGGAAGTGAAACGTCATAGCGCTGACGATACTGCATCTGCGAGGATGTGGGAAAATAGGTCACTGCCAGGTTTATTTTGTATAACAACGCCCCATCGTGAGATGGGGCGTTGTGCGTTCGGCTACCTACTGCATATGGACGTTATGTAAGCGATTAGTCAAAGTTACTGACGATCGAGCGCCGATTACATTATTCTCTCAAGCCAGCGTTTTCTGGTTGGCCGATCATAATATTCATATTTTGTACGGCAGCGCCCGCGGCGCCTTTGCCGAGATTATCGATCTGCACGATTATCATGATATGACCTAGTGGGTTAGGGATAATAGAAATATCGCAACGGTTTGTGTTATTGGTGGCTCGTGGGTCAAAGGCTGGGTCAGCGTACGTAATGGCGTCTTCTATCGTATTTACTCGAATGAACTGTTCGTCTATATAACGAGCTTCGAGCACCTGCCAAATGTCTTCGCATTTGACTCCTTTAGGAAGAACTGCTTGGTGGAGTGGTATTTCAAGTCGCATACCCGTTGGAAATGGTCCGACCGACGGAATGAACTGGGGTTCGTGGGTTAATCCACTGTACTTGTGCATTTCTGGAATGTGCTTGTGCTTGGTGTGTAGTGCGTAGGGGGACTCAAAGGGCAGATTCACGAGATCTGGGCGTTCTTCCTCCCACTTTGCTATCAATTTTTTGCCCCCGCCCGTGTAACCAGATAATGCATGTATGGTAATTGGCGTGTCTTTACTAAGTAACCCGTTCTCTATCAGGGGGCGTATGCTGAGTATCATGCCGGTGGGGTAGCACCCTGGGTTAGATACTTTCTGCGCTTTTTTAATTTTTGCGCGCTGATCTCCGGTCATTTCCGGCAATCCGAATGTCCATGTTTCATCAACGCGGTGTGCTGTCGAGGCGTCAATGATTTTCGTTCCCGCCGCGCTTGCCCATTCTGCAGCTTCCTTAGCAGCATCATCCGGAAGGCACAGGATGGTTAGGTCGGCGTTTTGCGTTGCCTGACGTCTCACGTCAGGATCACGGCGGTTTCCTTCAGCGAGTACGTTTACTTTTATGTCGGTGCGCTCGCTAAGGCGCTCTTTGATGCGGAGACCTGTGGTTCCAGCTGATCCGTCGATATAGACCTGTGGTTTTGACATGACAGTTTTTCGCTAGTGGAGATCTTTTATTTAGCGCCCAAAGGGCGAAATTGACAGGATGAGCGGTAGATAAAATGAGTTCTTTGATTTGAAACAATAATTATGGATTGAGAATTTATCCTTTGCCAGTGATTGACTTTCGTTTATCAGTTTTGTCATTTCTTTAATTCTTTTAAATTCACGTTTATGAACGACACATTCAACTCTATTATTGCACTGTATTGACGTCGCATTCTGATATTTAGATAGCAATTCGGTTGATGCTCGGTACCTGTTGAAAGGTACATATATCATCGAAATGTCTTTGTGGTTTGGGGGTCTTGTTCTTATAATGGAATACCCAGCTTTAGAATAAGCAGGGAGAAATTTTTAAAGAGGAACACGTATTGGCGACAGCAGACACCCCGGATAGTCAGGTAGATGCTACTGAAGAGCAGGCACCTGTGGAAAGTATCACCCAAAAAACCGAACCGATAACCGATCTCTCAAATACATTAACTGAGGAAACTGATAGTTCCAGCGATGGAGTTTCTAAAGCGGATAGTGCAGACGTTGCCGTAGCGACAAAGCCTGAGAGTGAACTGACAATGGCGGATCTTCTTGACGAGTACCTTCCAACGAAAGTTCTTCGACGAGGTGAGATCATCGACGGTCGAGTTATGAGCTTGAAGCCGGAAGGCATGTTGGTTGATATTCGTTATAAGTCTGAGGGATTTGTTCCGGCCAAAGAGATGCGTTCCCTTGATGAAACCACTGAAGATCTTAGCGTTGGAGACGAGATTATTGCCTATGTGGTGAACCCTGAAGGTAACGAAGGCTCCTCGATACTTTCTATCGATCGTGCTAGAGGCGAACAGGGTTGGCGAGTGCTAGAGAAAGCTATGGATAACAACGAGACCTGCAAGGGAGTCATTACCGGTGCAAACCGTGGTGGTGCTGTTGTTGAGTCGGAAGGTGTTCAAGGCTTTGTTCCACTTTCGCAATTAATCGGTCCAGCCAGAGAGCTTTATGTACCAGGCGGAGAGCCTCCAAAGGAAGGTTTTGTTGGTATGGAAGTTGAGTTCAAAATCATTGAACTCAATCGTCGTAGAAACCGAGCTATTTTTTCGGAAAGAGCTGCATTGCAAGCTTGGAAGCAGATTCAGAAAATGCGTCTAGTGCAAGAACTCACAGAGGGCGAGACGCGAAAAGGTCGCGTAGCGGGAATCTCAAATTTCGGCGTGTTTGTTGATTTAGGTGGAGCTGATGGACTTATACATATTTCCGAGTTGTCATGGGAGCCTGTTAAGAGTCCTGAAGACATAGTGACAGTGGGGTCAGAGATTGACGTATATGTGCTTCGTGTAGACAGGGAAAACCTCAAGATTGCTTTAAGCCTGAGACGCCTACAGCCTGAACCATGGGATGAGATCGAGTCAAAATTTGAAGTTGGGCAAACTGTTCAAGGTACCGTTACTAAATTAGCCAACTTTGGTGCGTTTGCTCGTATTGATAGTGGCATTGAAGGGCTTATACATATAAGTGAACTGGCTAATGAGGTGATTAAGCACCCTCGTGATGTGGTCAACGAGGGTGATAATCTTCAGCTTAAGATCATTAGGATTGAACCAGAACGTAAACGACTGGGGCTGAGCTTAAAGCAGACACTGGATGGATCTGAAGAGACTGTTATTGCCAGTGATTCTGAGAGCACAGCTGATTCAGGTGAGATAGGCGACTTCGAAGATATTTTCGAAGAAAATGAGTAGCGTTTGTTTTTCTTTTTTCCAGCTACCTGAGAGGGAATATATATATGCCCAGCAGATTTGAAAAATTTTCTGAAAGGGCCCGCAGGGTTCTCTCGCTCGCGCAGGAAGAAGCACAACGGTTTAACCACAACTACATTGGTACTGAGCACATTTTACTTGGACTCGTCCGAGAGACCGAGGGAGTTGCTGCACGCGTCCTGTCGAATCTGAACGTTGAATTGGTGAAAGTGCGTTCGGCTGTTGAGTTTATTATTGGGCGTGGTGAGAGACCTACCCCTGGCGATATTGGTCTAACCCCGCGTGCCAAAAAGGTTATTGAGTTGGCTGTTGATGAAGCTCGAAGGTTGAATCACAGTTATATAGGCACCGAACACCTTTTGATTGGACTTATGCGTGAGGGTGAAGGGGTGGCAGCAGGTGTTTTGGAAAGTCTAGGGGTGAGCCTTGACAAGGTTCGAGAAGAAACGAACAGCATTATTAAGGATCAGGCCTCGAATCTGTCTTCCAGTACCGGAGGTTCTTCATCTGCAGCGCGTAATAGTCGCACGCCTACACTGGATGATCTTGGTGTCGACCTGACGCAACGTGCTCGTGATGGAGATCTCGATCCAGTTGTGGGGCGGGATAGCGAGATTCAGCGTGTGGTTCAAATATTAAGCCGGAGAACCAAGAATAACCCTGTTCTTATAGGGGAACCTGGTGTTGGTAAAACTGCTATTGTTGAGAAGCTTGCCCATCTGGTAGTCGATGGAGATATTCCCGAAACACTTACAGGAAAACGGGTCGTGACTCTTGATATGGGCGCCCTAGTTGCAGGGACAAAATATCGGGGTGAGTTTGAAGAGAGGCTGAAGAAGGTTATAGCCGAACTTAAACAGGCAGGTAACTGTGTTTTGTTTATTGATGAGATGCACACAATGGTTGGTGCTGGTGCGGCTGAAGGCGCAGTGGATGCTGCAAATATTTTGAAACCTAGTTTAGCTCGCGGGGAATTACAGGTTATAGGAGCAACTACGCAGGACGATTATCGAAAATATGTTGAGCGTGATCCTGCGCTGGAGCGCAGGTTTCAGCCAGTCGTTGTTGATCCTCCAGACGCTCTAACAACTGTCGATATTTTGCGTGGCGTAAAGGGTATGTATGAAAAGCATCATGGTCTTGAGATTGGTGATGAGGCACTAGAGACAGCAGCAACTTTAGCTGATCGATACATTGCCGACAGGCAGTTACCCGACAAGGCTATAGACTTAATCGATGAGGCAGCCTCGAGAGTACGCATTAAGCACTCTACAGTCCCGAAAGAGCTCCGCGATGCTCAGAAAGAACTAGAAGCTGTGCGGAGCGACAAGGATGAGGTAATTTCTGCTCAGAAGTACGAAACTGCTGCTGAGTTGCGTGATCGTGAGTTGAAGTTGGTCACCAAAATTGAGCAGCTAGAGGCAGATTGGAAAAAAGAGAACCCAGGGGTCGGTGAAGCTAAGGTGACCGCAGATGATATCGCTGAGGTTGTTGCTATGTGGACTCGAATTCCAGTCATGCGATTGGATGTTGAAGAAAAAGAACGTCTTATTCAGATGGAGGACGCGCTCCGCTTGAATGTGGTCGGGCAGGATGAGGCTTTGAGTGTTATTTCGAAAGCCGTTAGACGGTCAAGGGCCGGGCTAAAGGATCCAAAACGTCCTATTGGTGCGTTCCTCTTCCTCGGTCCTACGGGTGTAGGTAAAACTCACAGTGTGAAAAAACTGGCAGAATACCTCTTCGGGGAAGAGGATGCGATGATTCGACTTGATATGAGCGAATTCATGGAGAAACACAGCGTAGCTAGATTGGTTGGCGCACCTCCTGGATATGTTGGATTCGATGAGGGTGGGCAATTAACTGAGGCTGTTCGGCGCCGTTCTTATTCGGTCATTTTACTGGACGAAATCGAGAAGGCTCACCCTGACGTTTTCAATATTCTTTTGCAGGTTTTTGAAGATGGGCACCTGACCGATTCTAAAGGTCGTAAAGTTGACTTTAAGAACACCGTGATAGTCATGACATCGAACCTTGGGTCTAGCTTAATCCAGAGCAGTGGTGGTCTAGGGTTTTCTATTGGTAAATCTAAGTCTGAAGAGTTAGATTATGAACGCGTGAAAAGCCGTGTACTCGAGGCAGTCCAGGATCCTCGCAATGGATTTAAGCCCGAGTTCCTGAACCGAATTGACGCCACTGTTGTATTCCATCCATTAGAAAGAGCTCACATACTCGAGATCGTTGACATTATGA
Organism: Dehalococcoidia bacterium UBA1332; assembly: GCA_002306745.1. GTDB lineage: Bacteria > Chloroflexota > Dehalococcoidia > Lucifugimonadales > Lucifugimonadaceae > Lucifugimonas. The sequence goes on from DBSW01000180.1 coordinate 5,330, forward strand.
TGAAGGAAGTCGAAGGGCGTGTTCTTGAACATGGTCTGGTTATGTCTGTCACGGACGCAACGCGCGATCATCTGGCAGAACATGGGTTCGATCCTAAAATGGGTGCACGTCCTTTGAGACGGTTGATACAGGATGAAATCGAGGATCAGCTTTCTGAAAAACTACTTAGAAATGAATTCGGTCCCGGTGAAACAATCGAATTGGATTTAGATGCTGGAGCAATAGTAGTTCGGACGCCAAAGAAGAAGAAAAATAAGTCACCTGATTCTAAATCTAAGGACCTGGATGATAAAGAGCCAGTCGGCAGTTCCTAAGAAATATAGGTTTACCAGCTGAATCATTTTTTATACATGTGATCTAGTTGGTAAGTTATTGAACATCTTTCAGTACATTCCTGAGGTTTTCTAGGGCGATTTCTGCGAATGAGTACATGTTTATTTCGCGATTGGTTTCTCGTGTTTCTACCGTGGTTTCAAAGTTTATGCTTTCTCCCGAAATCGCTATACAAGTGTGACCTGGAGCGTCGCCATAAGAATTTCTTGTAGGTCCCGCTGCGCCGGTTTCGGCTAGTCCCCATGTGGCCTGTAGTTTTTTTCGTGATTCCTTGGCTATTAATGCTGCATATTGTTCAGTTGCTGATCGTATGCCGGTGTGTTCCTTCAGATCGATGTCAAGATAAAGCTTTCTTGCGTTCGCTGTGTATACAACTGATCCACCAGTGAAGTATTTTGAAGCTCCGGGAACTGAGAGCAGTGAAGCGGAAATGAGTCCACCTGATGATGATTCAGCGATTGCAATGGTTTCTTCGCGTTTCTTTAGGATAGCTCCAACTTCGTTTGCTATTTCTTGGAGTTGAGTGGTCATTGGATAATCCGGTCGTTGCTGTCAGATGCTTGCTATTTATGGATGGTACTTGGATATCTACCGGCTCGCTATTCAGGATTAATTAGAAGATGTATGTGTCAGCATGTCTTGCTGTTCATAATGAGAAACGGCATACTTTCGGCATGGCAAAAAGTTCTTATAAAACGCGTTTTGAATGTAGTACATGCGGTCGAGTAACCGCTAAATGGGTTGGTAAATGTTCGCAGTGTGAAGAATGGAATACTGTTCAAGAAAGAATTTCGCGTGTCACTGATTCAACCATAGTGGCGCGCACGATTGAAAGG
>DBSW01000108.1 GCA_002306745.1 Dehalococcoidia bacterium UBA1332
ACAAGTAAATTTAAAAAACTAATATCGCCTTCCGTTCTTGTACTTTTTACCCACTGCCAATCCCACTATCAACATAATCCAAGCTCCGGCAGTAACATCAATGGAATGGCTAGAAGATATTGCACATGAACTGCCAGAAGTTGCCTCAGATTGACCGTTTATTTCATCACTATTTGGTGAAACTGTAAATTCAGCTTCCAACTCCTGAGTAACAGGAGTTTCGAAAAGTTCATTTTCGTCGGCCATATCTTCACTCCCGTGTTCAGAAACAGGAGTACTAGAAGATGGTGGTGCAGTTAGAAGCTTGTAGGTTGGAGTAGGTTCTGCTGCAAGAGTTGGAGTAGGGCCGGGAGTTGGTTCCACATATGGTTCAGCACCGATAGATTGACGCCATAAGTTTTCTAATTCGTCGATCCCAAAGCCATACACATTTAAAAGAGCATCATCAATGCCTACACCGGTACCAAGTACAGCAAGTAATTTAGCCATAGTATCGCCACCGTATTCATCGATCATGTACTTCACGGCACTTCGCCCCTGACCATAAGCCACGAGTGTTAAGTTAGGATCTCCAGGAAAGGACCTTAAAGATTTCAATGGAATAAGACGATCAGTACCCTCCGCCCACTCTAGATAGCGTTCATATGAAACAGTGCGGTCGAGGTTCCCGTATTCCGCTAAACCTTCGTTCAGCCAAAGAGGAACCGCCCCGCTTGAGCTCGCTGCTCTTGCGACGAGAATGTGAGTCATCTCATGGGTAGCGGTACCAATATCAGATCTTCCTGCAAGAACAAGAACCACACTATCTGCATCAAAAGCCTGCCCTTCTGTGATCAATTCTCTACTAGTCGCGAGGCTACGAGATGCTACTGCCCCTATCATCTCTGCGTTGTTGTTATAAAGCGTCATTGTGATCGGTGAATCGGTATCTGCGCCTGTCACAGGTCCCATTATTGCGAGTGACTCTATAGCTGCTTCTGCCAGTCGTTCCGCTCGTGTCCGAACTGGACCATGATAAAGAATTGTTACTGGAGCAATCGTCATTTCCTCCCAATCAAACCGGGCATCATCAAACCGAAAAATATCTGGATCCGTCGTCAGTTTTTCACCATCTATATCGGTTATTTCGAACCAGTATTTAATTCTAGTTCCTGGAGGTATGTACCGGTCCCTGCTGTTCGTTCGATGAAATAGTTCAGCCCTTACTAACGGCAGAGCCTTCTGGTCTAATTCAAGATATGAATACTGAGTGGTGCCACGATCCCCAATTTCTAAAGTGACTCTAATATCATCGATCCTAATTTCTGATTGGAGATCGACAATAAATGTCATTCCCTCAGGAAACTGTGATTCAGCTGCGTATGAGATAACGTTGATGGGACTCGAACTCTGAGCAAAAACAGATGAACTAATCAGAGAAAATCCACTAATAATCACAAACAGCAGGACAAGCTTTCCAAACAAAGGAATTTCAAATATGTTTTTGTAAAAATATCTCAGTTGCAACTTGAAATCTTGGGTAAATTTTCTCACAGGCTAATCATCATTGACATTAACGCATTACATCTTTTAAAAGTTAAAAGCACTAGCCATCGCCTTCCGTCATGAGACCCGTTGAAGAATGGATTTTAATTGTCAACTGCACGCCAGGAATCAAGGAATCTCCAGATAGCACTTAGTGGTGTCCCTATTCCTAAAATCCATAGAACAATCAATGGATAACCGAGAACAAGACCTGTGACTGTGATAACAATTCTTTCTGGTCGAGTAAGGAACCCGGCGGTTCCTTTAACTCCCAAACCCTCTGCTCTCGCTCTGACATAACTCACCATTAATGATCCACCAATAGCTGCAAAAGCTAGCAAAACTGCCATTGAGTCGACCTTTTCAGCATTGACGTAATACATACCCAAACCAGACAGTATGACAATTTCAGAGACACGATCAAAAACCGAATCGGTTAGCGCGCCACGCTTAGTTACTTTGCCTGTAGAACGAGCTATCCCACCGTCAAGAAGATCAAATATTGCTCCAATCAGTACCAGCCCGCCCCCAAGAAGAAATTGCCCCTGTGAGATGTAATAACCAGAAATGACCGCAATTATCAGACCAATAAAAGTCGCACCATCAGCTGATATTTTGAGCGATATCAACAATGAAATCGCCGGCCGCTCAAACCAATTCGAAACAACGGACCTGACGCTATAACGTAACGATTGAAGATCTGGCAAATACCTATCAGCCTTGATATTTTGCTGGCGGAACAGGCTGTCTATCCTGTACCTGATTGTAATAACTCAAAACCGAGTCAACGACCCGATCCCATCGATATTGATCTACAGTAATCCGGCCACCAATTGACAATTGCGCACGTAGACCAGGGTTCTCTATTAATTGCTTTATCGCTCTTGACATGGCCGCCTCGTCTTTAGGCGGAACCATCAATCCTTCTTTTTCATTTGTCATAACTGAAGCAAATCCAGAGATGTCAGAAGCCACTATCGGGGTAGAAGACGCCATCGCTTCAATAATTATGAAACCAAAACTCTCCTGACCAGTATTTGGTGCTAGAAAAATATCGGCGTTCTGATAGTACCCAGGGAGTTCTCCATCAGAAACCGGGCCGACAAACACAACATCATCTAAGGATCTTTCCCCCATGATCCGATATGACTCGCGATCAGGAATACCGCCGCCAGCAACAATTAAACGGAGATTTGGATATTCCCATTTCAATAAAGAATATGCACCAAGCGCGTATCGAAGTCCCTTACGGGGTTCATTAACCCTGCCAACAAACAACATATTGATAGCGTCGTCTTTAAGTACAGAAGGTTTCTGCACTGGCGTAGAAAATCTATCGACATCCAACCCGTTAGGAATGACTGTATAGTCACCTTTAAAGTAACGATTCGCAAATTGTTTAGCAGGTTCCGAAACAGCGATACGACCGTTTAGTCTGATCGCACCTCGATTTAACACTTTCTTCCACAACATGTATCCACGGCCACGACCTTCGTTGTAGGCATGAAATGTACCTATAGTAGTTGATGGTGAGAACCTCGAAGCTGTTAACGCGAACATAGGCATTAGAGGTTCATGAATGTGCACGATGTCAAATTGCTCATTTTCCAACGTCGACTTCAAGCGCCATTCATGCCAAACAGAAACCGAAATGCGCGCGATAGAGCCTGCTGTAGGTACCGGTACGGACCTACCAAACGTACGTAGTTCAACATCCCCCACGTCTACTGCAGGTTCATCTCGAGTGCAAGGTGCAAGAATTGTTACTTCATGCCCACGATTTTGCAATTCTCTACTGAGTGACGCTATATGCCGCTGCACCCCGCCAGGATGGGCGAAGTCATAAGGCGATACCTGAGCAATTCTCATTGATACCTCCTATGCATTATAAAAGTTACAGGTACTAATCTTATTCGCCATTAACAAATAAGGCTGTAAAACCAATCATATTGTTTTTACAGCCTCCAGTACTACATTTCAACAGGCTATGTAGGATCTAAATGAACATCTAATCTAAAGCTGTATTGCCCTCAGCAAACTCTTCAACTGCTACTCGGGCATCATCGTCACGCATTTGAACAGGGGGAGACTTCATAAAATATGCGGAAGCCGGCTCGATCGCACCACTAACACCTTTGTCCATCGCAATTTTTGCGCTTCTAATAGCATCGATAGCTACACCTGCAGAGTTTGGGCTATCTTCGACTTCAAGCTTAAGTTCAACGTTCAAAGGTTGGTCTCCCCACGAAGTACCTTCAAGTCGAATGTAAGCCCATTTACGGTCTTCCAACCAAGGAACATGATCAGATGGACCAATATG
>DBSW01000216.1 GCA_002306745.1 Dehalococcoidia bacterium UBA1332
GAGAAGCCCTCGCAGAAATGCGGGGGCTTCTCCGTATTTGTTGCAAAGTTGTTGCAATAGCCCTAAATAAATAGCTTTTAATGGTGTCTTTGGTCCCCCGTCAACGCTCGCGAGTCAGGGAGAGAGGTCTTAGAGGTGGCTGGTTGCTGTCCGCTTCGTTTCCGGACAAGCTGTGAGGTCTTGCTGAGGCTGATTCCAAGATGAGAAACATCATCCGATTCGTACTGATTCCAGCAATAGTGGTGATCGCTTGGGCAGTAGTTGATGGTAGTAAAAGCCGTAAATTCTTTATGAAATTAGTCTTGAATATAGATAACTTATCGGTACGATTAAACATGTGTATATGCGAATTGATGTATTCGTGTATGCAAAGTAATGTTTTCTTATTATAAAACCATTAATAAGTAACTACAGTTTTTTAGTGTGATGTATCTGAAGCTGTTCATGCATTATGAGTCACTATAAAAATGCGGAAATTAGTACTCTGCTAACAACACTGTATTATTGCGAAACTTCTACAAAATTCGGTTTGTGTTAGGACATGGATCTACGATGGAAAAAATTAGGTTTGTTACAAGAAAAATTGAATTCAGATCTCTACTTTTAATATTTTCGTTAGTGCTGATAATGTCGATTATGGCAGCGTGTGGAGATAATGACTCGCAATCGGCTGAGTCTGCTTCTGGTGCTGATACAGCATCGGTCACAAAAACCACCCCAGTGACATCGACTGCGACTTCAGCTCCGCAACCGACTGCAACTTCGATACCAACAGCAACTGCGACTGTTATTCCGACAACGAATACAGAGATTTCTGCCGATCAATCATTACCAGTTACAGTGATTAATGCTGATGGATCTGAAGTTACCGTGAAAGATACTAGTAAAATTGTTGTGCTAACCGGGGACTATGCTGAGATAGTATTTGCGCTGGGATTGGGTGATAGCGTCATTGCCGTGGATACCAGTGCAACATTTCCTCCTGAAGCGACTGCGCGACCAAAAATTGGATATCAGCGTTCTTTGTCTGCTGAGGGAATTTTGGCATTTGAGCCAACCCTCCTTATTGGCAGTACAGAAGCCGGTCCCCCGGAGGTTCTTGATCAAATCGCGCAAGCTGGAGTACCTGTTGTGATATTCGAGACTGAACCCACTATAGAAGGATCAGCAGATAAAATTCGCAAGATAGCAAATGCACTGGGTGTTAAAAGTGTGGGTGAGCAAGTTGCTACCGCTATGGAATCCGAAGTAGAGGAAGCAAAAACACTTGCTGCTACGGCTCAAGGTATGCCACCAACTGCTGTTTTTGTATACATGAGAGGAGTCGATACATTGCTCATGGCAGGTATAGGTGATATCAGTGCTGACCTGTTCGATAATGCAGGAGCGATCAGTGGGGGTGTGAAAGCTGGTGTATTTGGATTTGCCCCTTTAACAGCTGAAGCACTCGTCACAGCTTCACCGGACTATATTGTGGTTTTTGAATCGGGATTGGAATCAGTGAACGGTATTGAAGGTATGCTTGAAATTCCTGGAATTGCTCAGACACCCGCTGGTAAGAATGAAGCAATAGTTGCGTTTGACGGTCAATACTTTGCTGGGGGTGGACCACGCACCGGGAAAGCTTTAAAGGATCTAGTTTTGGTGTTACATCCGGAATTAAATAACTGATGATTCCTACTGTTCTGAGGATGCGTAGTTTCTTTTACTCGCTACTTCAGTCGGAAGGTACGCGTAGATCGATTGGTCCTGGTTCACTTTTAGTCGTATTAATTACACTATTTGTTATTTTGCTGATTGCGAATCTAGGGATTGGGGCTGTTCCAATATCGCCTATTGATGTGGTTGCGATCTTGCTGTTTCACATCGGTTTGGATTTGGGTTTAGATTTCACTTCTCAACACGATGCGGTGTTATGGAATATTCGTTTACCTAGGGTTTTACTTGGAATTATGATCGGCGCTGCTCTTGCTATAGCAGGAGCAGCGCTCCAAGGTGTGTTTAGAAATCCACTGGCCGACCCAGGAGTTATTGGGGTATCAAGTGGAGCTGCACTTGGGGCGGTTATAGCAATAGTTACAGGATTCAGTGTACTTGGAAGCTTTGGGCTTCCAATTGCGTCGTTTGTTGGAGGGCTTATTGCAACTATAATTGTCTATGTTACAGCAAGAACATACGGTAAGACTGATGTTGTGACTCTCGTTCTTGCGGGGGTAGCCGTAAACGCTACAGCAGGTGCTGTGACTGGATTCTTCACCTTTGTTGCCGATGACGATCAATTGAGATCAATCGTCTTTTGGACACTGGGTAGTTTAGGCGGTGCAACTTGGGAGGTAGTTCGAACAGTGACTCCTTTGGCGTTAATTGGAATTATTATTCTTCCACTTTTTGGTCGTTCACTCAACCTTATGACCCTCGGAGATAATGAAGCCGCTCACGTGGGCGTTTCTACCGAACGCGTTCGTTTGGTCGTCATAGCTCTATCAGCTTTAATTACTGGTGCATCTGTGGCTTTTACTGGGATAGTTGGATTTATTGGGCTTGTCGTGCCACATATAATCCGGTTATCTGTAGGGCCAGACCATAGGTTATTACTACCCGCTAGTTCAATTGGAGGGGCTGTGGCCTTGCTCGCCTCTGATTTACTTGCCCGCAATGTTGCTATTCCAACAGAGGTCCCTTTGGGCGTTGTTACGGCGATTGTTGGTGGTCCGTTCTTCTTATGGTTGGTTTATGTAACCCGAAGGAGTTCAGGAGGTTGGTAAGTTTGCCGGAAATATCGGCTGTCGAACTGACTTACAAGGTCGGCTCGAAAACTATCGTAAATGCAGCTAATATTCAAGTTAATGCTGGCGAACTCGTAGCGGTGGTTGGGCCTAACGGTGCAGGAAAATCAACACTAATAGGGCTACTTGCCGGTGATCTAAATCCGACGATTGGCTCTGTTGTTATATCTGGTATCACCGTTGATTCGGCCTCTAAATATTCTATGGCGCAATTGCGAACCGTAATGTCACAACGGATGTCAGTAAGCTTTCCGTTTACTGTCGAGGAGGTCGTTATGATGGGCCGTCATCCATATCAAAGTGGGTGGCGTCAAGCTACCGGAGATGATCGTGCGATTGTTACTGCTTCCATGGAAGAGACAGGAGTTATCGAATTTAAAGACAGGATTTACAGTACCTTATCTGGAGGTGAACAACGCAGAGTTTCTCTCGCTAGAGCGTTCGCTCAAAAAACCGATGTATTACTACTCGACGAACCTACGAGCGCGCTCGATATTGGTCATCAAGAGTTAGTCATGCAGCGATGTCGAGAAAAAGCGAATTGCGGACAGATAGTGCTAGTTATATTACATGACCTAAATGTTGCTGCAGCATATGCTGACAAAATAGCTGTTATGCAAAAAGGAAAAATCGTATCGTATGACATTCCTAATGCCGTTTTGGTGGCAAGCGATCTAGAAGATGTGTTCGATTATCCAATAATCGTCATAAAACATCCTAAATCTGGCACACCAATAGTTCTACCAAATAGTGATACTTCCTACGTTAAATATAATTAGCGAACAGGGATTTGGAGACGAAGAATGAGTGTAGTGAAAATTAACGCAATTAAGGTAAATGAAGGGAGAGGTAGTGAGTTAGAAGCGAGATTTGCAGCTAGGGCTAAAGAGGTGGAAACCATGCCTGGTTTTGAGGGTTTTGAGCTCTTGAGACCAATCGAGGGAGAAAACCGTTACTTTGTATACACAAGATGGGAATCTGAAGAAGCGTTCAAGGCGTGGGTGAAAAGCGATGCGTTCAAAAAAGGTCACCGGCAGGCTTCAGACGATAATGGGGCAACTCCAGTCGCGCATGGTTCAGAACTATTAGCATTTGAAGTGGTGCAGAAAGTCGAAACTGGCATTTAATTCTGCTGCGGTATTAAAAAAGCATCATTTATGATCTTTTATTATTGCGATTTGATCTGGCCGAAATTCGTTTTCTATCGGGAGGGAATATCGCCCTCCCGATGTTCATTAAAACCCCGTAGAACCCCATAAAATCTCGTGAGGATGTGGTACCTCGGGAGTCGTCTCAGAAATGGGGCGACTTTTCGCGTGTTTGCACCAATATCACCGAACAAATAGGTGATTTCAAGATGAGAAACTTCATCCGATTCGTTCTGATTCCAGCAATAGTGGTGATTGCTTGGATAGTCGGACGCGTTTTCGGTTAGCAACTGTTGCACCCACCGCCGATAGCCAACGATGCCTATATGTTTTATTGATTGTAGGTGTCAGAGTGCTGAGCGTCGGTGTTAGGAAAAATACTCTGAACGAACGTATCCTACACTTGTGGTCTTAAAGTGAGCGAACGGGATTCCTAGTTTTTCTATTTTGTCTATTACGACGCACGATACGTTACCGTAAATTTCTATAGAAAAATGATCAGCTAATTCCGCATGTTTGTTGACGTAGTCTTGCACGGTTGGATTGTCCGCATGAAATACAAAGTCAACACAGAATTCATGCGTGACTGTGTTTCAAGATTTGTAAATCAAGACCCCGCGGCCGAGTTTCCTGAAGGTCTAAATCTCGTCGGGAGATGGCATGCGGCTGGAGACACTTGGGGCGTCATTATTACTGAAACGGATAACGCATCATTAATTACCGAATGGGCAATGAAATGGTCCGATGTGTGTGAGATAAGCACGGTCCCTGCATTGTATGATGAGGGGATTGGGCTGGTAGCTCATGCTTGGGTTCAAACTTTAAATTAGATTACGCAACGATACTAACGCATCTCTACTTCAAAAAACGAATAAGAGGAAACTTAGAATGTACGAAGGAAAAACTCAACTAACTAGGATCTGGACCATAAAATCTGATGACGTCGAAAAGATGAAGGAAAATGCTAAGGCGCATACTGATTGGATGAAAGAAACTCATTACAGAGATGGCGACAAAAAATTACACTTCCTCAATTGGTCTATTGAAGAAGAAAAAAATGATGGGATAGCAACAGGAAACACCTTTTTTGTCTTGACGGAGGTTTATGAAACGGTCGCAGGAGTTGACGATCATATGCAGCAAGCTCAAGATTCAGGGTTTAGTTTTATCCCTCATGGTGAAGTATTACAGAATCCTGAAAGTCTCGTTATTTGCGACCGAGGAAGCATAATTCATTCATTATGGTAAGAGATCGTGATAACCACTGCGATTATAGAATTGCAACGGTTAAGTTAGTGTTTGAGTTATGCGGTTGAAATGATGAAGCCCTCGCAGAAATGTTAGGGCTTTTTGCGTATTGGAGTTCAGGTGTCTTGCCGTCTCGTAAGCTGGAACTACTTAATTTCATCTGCGAAAAAAGCTGGGACATGGTATAAACATCGTGATTTATCTAAATCAGTAATCACTCACCGTGATTTGGTTGAATCAAAAGCCTCTCGCGATTTGAAATAAGTCGTTTGTATCTTGGGCTCTCATGGAAGGATTCTTTGAATGTTGGAAAAAATATTTGGAGTCAGTAAGGCAGGATCATCGATCCGCACAGAGTTACTAGCTGGACTGGCTACTTTCCTAACGATGGCGTACATAACCATTGTTAACCCTCTTACGCTTACAGATGGTACTGGAATGGAGTTTGGTGCTGTCTTCACTGCAACGATAATCGCTTCAGTGGTAGGTACGCTCATAATGGGATTGTGGGCTAAATGGCCGGTGGCGCTCGCCCCAGGAATGGGATTGAATGCCTATTTCACTTATACCGTGATATTGGGAGAAGGGTACAGCTACCAGCAGGCTTTAACTGCAGTATTTATAGCTGGACTAGTGTTTATCGTTCTTTCGGTAAGTCCTGCACGAAAATACATCATTAACTCGATACCCCGTAGTATGAAATTGGGTATCGGTGCAGGTATAGGACTATTCCTTGCGATCATTGGTTTACAGAATGCAGGGATCGTTGTCGATAATCCAGCGACGTTAGTCGGTCTTGGTGACGTTGCTTCATGGCCTGTCTTACTTGCCGGTCTTGGGTTCATCATTATGGCAGTACTCAGTAATCGAAAAATCCCTGGTGCCATTGTTATAGGAATTCTCGCAATATCGATAATCGCTTGGATTATCGGTGAGGCTGACCTAGAGGGAGTAGCGGGATCTGTACCTAATCCCTCCCATGCTTTTCAGTTGGACTTCTCGGTAGTTGCGACGGCTGGATTCATTGGAATAGCGTTCTCATTTTTGTTCGTTGACTTCCTTGATACTGCTGGAACATTGACATCGATTGCAAACCTTACTGGTCGGGTTCGTGACGATGGTGAGGTTGAGGATATCGACCGTACATTGGTGGCCGACTCATCCGCTACGGTTATAGGTGCTTTAGTAGGTACGTCAAATACCACTTCCTATATCGAGAGTGGAGCTGGTATCGGTGAAGGTGGTAAAACAGGTCTGACTGCCGTAACCGTTGCGGTACTCTTCGCTGCATGTTTGTTCTTTGCACCGCTGGCCCAATCGGTACCTGCTTTTGCTACGGCACCAGCGTTGATTTTTATCGCCACCTACTTCTTACGCAACATAAAGGACGTCGCTTGGGATGATGTTTCAGAGTATGTTCCAGCTGCTCTTGCGGCGATCATCATGCCCTTGACATACAACATTGCGTACGGAATCGCTCTAGGATTTGTTAGCTATGTGTTGATCAAAGCTCTGAGTGGTAAAGGTCGTTCATTAAATTACGCATCTATTAGTTTGGCATTGGTGTCAGTGCTTTACTTTGTGGTGTCGGTAAATTAGTTGGGTGATGAATCCTAGATCAAATCGATTGTGATGAGTGGCTATTGGTTTTAGCTTAATAGGTTTGATTAAACTGGGAATAAATTAGAAAAGCCCTCGCAGGAATGCGAGGGCTTTTCGCGTAGTTACACCAAAGTTATTTTAATGATTTCAAATAAATAGGTTTTTCGAGATGCTCTTAGTCAATGACTTGTTTAGATTGCATTGATTACGTATGTCAGGTTATGCTCTTCGTTTTCAAAGTACTATTTGATTGATACGTTTAATTATCTATATATCAAGTTTAAGTTGGTTATATAAATTTGCGTTCGCTTGAAATTTATGGTTCAACGGACGACGTGAAAGGAAAATTATGGATAACAAAGAATTGATGGGCTGGATGAGTATGCGCACCTGGCACATATTCGCATTTTTGGTTCCGTTTTTCGCGCTTTTTGCTCCACTAGTGATCTATGTTGGGTCATTAAATAGCGACTTTGACGTTCCATTGATGATTATGTCTGTGGCTTTCTCGATTATGACTTTGATGATGACCCTGTCTGGGATTATGGACATGAAAGTGCTTGCAGAAGAAATGACTCCTGAAATGGCTGAATCTAAATGGGGTCAAACGTTCAAGGGGTTTACTGCATTTGCAGTAGTTTTTACCGTTCTGATATTGTCGGTCCCTGTTGCTCATTGGATTGCTTTAATGGGATAAATGGAATAATCCGGATAGCTGTGGATAGTGGTGAGAGTTAATTTGTTCACCAACGGCTTATGTTTGATGAAACTTCGTATCGGAACCTGAGCATTGATCGGATGTAGATGATGTCTGTTTATGATTTGTTACTAATTGGTGGCACAGTCCTCGATGCTGCAAATAATCGTCACGAAATTGCAGATATTGCTATTTCAGGAGGGCGTATTGCCTGTGTTGAGCCGGAAATTGATCAGGGTTTAGCAGACTCTGTAGTTGATGTATCTGGTCAGTGGGTGATGCCGGGAATGATCGATGGTCATGTTCATGTCGGTGGACGCAGGACCACATGGGATCCTGCATTGGGTCATCGAATGTTGGCTATGGCTGGAGTTACTACCGGTATAGATTTTGGGTCTACCCCAGAGCAATTAATTGATGGGATGCAACGTTTGGGAGCGGGATTAAATATGGGTGGCCTGTTTGTTATGCGCCCTGGCGAAACTATTCCAAACGATGATCCACCACCTGCTGAAGTTGAGGGGATAGTATCCGATGCTCTTCAAAGAGGTGCAATCGGCATAAAAATTATTGGTGGCTATGACCCATTCACTCCGGAAGTCACAGCAAACATTATTTCTGAGTGTAACGTCCAGAGAGCATATATTGGTTTTCATGTTGGTACGAAGCGGGCTGGGAGTAGGCTGGACGGGCTTAGAGAGGTACCGGAGCTTGTTGGGAATGGGCGGCTACATGTAGCTCATATCAACGCGTACACCCGTGGTTCAATATTGGATCCTTTAGAGGAAGTTCAAGAGGCTCTGTCCATACTTACCTCTATGAAGGGTCAGCTTAATTCAGAGGTACATCAGGCCGTGCCAAATGGCACTTCAGGGCGCTGTGATTCGGAAGGAAACGTTCTAGCTAATGTCTGCCAGAATTGTCTGAAACTACGAGATTACCCTACGACTGCTGATGGTATACGTCAGGCAATTAAAGATGGCTATGCGACTGTAATTACAGAAAAAAATAATAGTGTTCAGCGTGTCGGCGGAGATGAGGCTCTTTCGATTTTTGATGAATTGCATACAGATTGCTCACTTAGTTTTCCAGTTAACTTGCCTCAATCTGCCATGTTGCTTACTACTTCAAAAGATTCGCAAGGAGATTTTATCGTGGATGCAGTTGCCTCAGATGGAGGTTCTCATCCTAGAAACATAAATATTGAATCAACTATGGCGCTGGTTAGGTTTGGAGCGCTTTCACCGTTAGAAATGGTGATTAAGCTTTCGTGGAATCCGTCGAGAATGTTCGGTTTACTCAACAAAGGTCACTTTAGTGAGGGCGCAGATGCTGACATTACGGTCATCGATCCAGAGCAGGGCAGGGCGATCGCTACCTATGTGGGTGGCGAAGCAGTGCTTGCAAATGGAGAGGTTAATACAAATGGGGGGACCCTACTTGTCACGCAAGAAGGGATATCAACTGCAAAAAGTTCTGGTTTAGATTTTGAGGTACTGGACTTGCAGAAGAGCAAGTTATACGCGGGATTTCAGTAATTCTCTATTATGAGTAATATGCATAGTTTGTTCAGGATCACCCAGAATCTCTAACGTAGATCGCATCAAGACCCCGATATCGTCTTTCTGAGTCCATACCAAAACCGACTAACCAATCATCTTCATCTGCTTTTAATGCACTGAAATCTGCATGATGTATCACTGACCTCTTGCGATTGCGTTCAACAAGAACTGCAATCTTGATTGGATGCAGTGGTTTCTGACGCAAAAGATTGGATAGTTCTGCGAGCGTTGTTCCACTATCAAGAAGGTCGTCTACGATAATTGTTGGTGAATCAGGATCAACTCTCAAATCGAAACCGGATGGGAATTCTATTTTCGGCTCAGATAGAACCCCGTCCCCAACATAGGCCATCGAGAAAACCGGAGCTATTAGCCATTTTGCCGGGGCTCTTCGTTCCAGCTCTGACGATAGTGCTGCGCAAAAATGAAGTCCCCCAGTTAGTACCGGTACAAGATTTACAAGAGGAGCATCACCGAACTCTTTGATAATAGATTCTGCTATTTGCTCCACGCCCTTCGAAACTTGTTCAGAGGACCAGACCAGTCTTAGTTCTTGATTGTTCATTAATTTAAATCGTTTCTATCCAAGGCATGCTAAAACGTTGATGAAGTCTGTTCATGAGTGATTATCCAGAAAAATTTTTATGTGCCGGCGCTTTTTTTTCAAACGCGAAGGATGGTAAACGTCAATTAGGGCCAAAATCATTATCAGGAAAGGTGGTATAGATAGCACTTTTGACAAGTTTGCCAATTCAAACTATTTGACACTATTATCACCGGACAGTGTATTGGCGTACGTTTTACACTCTATTAGTCGATATCATTATTCTGGTGATAGTTGACATATCGATGATTAGATCATTGCAAACTAGGTAAAGTGTTAGGGAGGTTCGGATGCCTACTGTGATAATTAAAGGGAAGTTAGAAAAGTCATACGATCATTGGGTTGCAGCATTTGATGC
>DBSW01000076.1:0-249 GCA_002306745.1 Dehalococcoidia bacterium UBA1332
CGACCTTCTTTGATCCAAGTTGCGATGCGAGAACGCGCTACTTCATGTTCTAAAACGAAGTCGTAAACTAGAAAGCCTTCTACTGTTGTTCGAGTACGGATTAACGATGCCAAATTGCGTGGTCCCTTTGGCGTTTCAGCAGCGTTATATTGTGATATCTGACCGCATATAGCGACTCTGGATTTGAGAGCAAGATTCTCAAATACCCCGTCAGATACAGGCCCCCCTACGTTGTCGAAGTAGCAATCA
>DBSW01000076.1:562-8118 GCA_002306745.1 Dehalococcoidia bacterium UBA1332
CCTACGTTGTCGAAGTAGCAATCAATTCCAGCAGGAGCAATATTGCTGAGTTCTTTAGAAACATTTTGTTTTTTATAGTTAATCCCGTGGCTGAAGCCTAGTTCGTTTATGAGGTACGCGCATTTTTCTTCTGTACCAGCAATACCAATCACTTCGCAGCCGTTAATTTTTCCTATTTGACCGACGACCGCACCAACGGCTCCTGATGCAGCTGATACTACGAGTGTGTCGCCAGCGCGTGGTTTGAGTACAGCGAGAAGTCCAAAGTAAGCTGTCATTCCGGGCATACCAAGGATTCCTAGAGATGTTGATATTGGGGCTAGGTTTGGATCCACCCGGTTGACATTGTGAGCTCCTACGGCTGCCCATTCTTGCCAACCGATGTTCGCCCGCACGATGTCGCCGACATTGTATTTTTGTGATTCGCTCTGTTCGACCCTAGCAACTACTTCGCCGGTCATAATGTCTCCTGGTTCTAAGACCGTTGCGTATGATGGGCCTGAGCGCATCCGTCCGCGCATATAAGGATCAAGACTCATGTAAAGCGTTTTGATTAACACTTCACCATGTTTTGGTGCAGGGATAACCGATTCTTTCATGGCAAAGTTGTCCTGCGTAGGCTCACCTATAGGTCGGGCCGCCATCGTCCATGCGCGATTAAGTGTGTTTGTCATGATGTGTCTCTTCAGAGGTTGGTGTTCTTCAAGGGTTAATTTTTTGGCTGGATGATAATGTTGCCAAATTCGTCAATAGTGGCTTGCCAGTTAGGGTGTACGACGGTTGTGCAATCAGGTTCTTCGACGATAGCAGGACCAGAGAAAACGGCACCAGCTGGTAGTAGAGATCGATCATAGACTTTTGATTCGATCATACCTTGCTTGCCTGATTCCTCCGAGAAATACACTGGGCGAGTGCCTTTTAATGCAATCGAGACCCCTGTGTCTGTGATTGATAACTTCAGCATTTGTGGGCGAGCAATCTTACCAACTGTTGTGAGACGGAGATTTACTATTTCAATCGGTTCATCGTTTGCTCGGAAGCCGTATGCGGTTTGATGGGCGTTGTGAAAAGATTCGGTCAATTCTTGCATCCATGTTTGGTCGATCTCAGACCGGTTAGGGGCTGGAATGCTAAGTTCGAAACTTTGGCCCCAATAGCGCATTTCAATGGCACGTTCGAATACTGGTGCTCCCGATGCTGAAGCAGCTTGTTTATGCGCTTTTCGTCCGAGATTTTCTAGTCGTTGAAACTCTCGAGAAATTTGAGTTAGGTCAGCCTGATCGGCTCTTACTATCAAGGTTGCGGACCCTTCCATACGTACATCGGTTACTAGCAGCCCTAGAGCCGAGGCGGTACCTGGTCCTAATGGGATCAGTACTTTAGGTATTCCGGCTTGTTCAGCAAGGCGAACGGTATGAGCAGGACCAGCCCCCCCGAATCCAATCAACATGAAATCTCTAGGATCATGTCCTCGTTGAACCGATACCAGTCGAAGTGCGTTCACCATTGCCGTGTTAGCTATCTCGATAATTCCGTGTGCTGCCTCTTCCACTGAAATTTTAAGTTGATTTGCACAATTTACCCGAATCGATTCACGTGCTGAATCAATGTCCAGTTTCATCTCACCACCTGCGAAGTAATTTGGATCTAGGCGACCGAGTACCAAGTTTGCGTCTGTGATGGTTGGCTTAGTACCTCCAAGGCCATAGCATACTGGTCCAGGGTCTGCACCCGCCGAGTGTGGACCAACGCGGAGTGCTCCGCCTGAATCTACCCACGCTATAGAACCTCCGCCAGCCCCAATTTCAACTAGGTCTACGACGGGTGTTCTGATCGGATAGCCAGAGGCTCCACCGAATGCCCCGGTACCACTTTGCGCAGCTCCGCCTACGCTGTAGTCTTTGGTGATATTTGGCTGACCTTCGCGAATCAGACTAGCTTTTGCTGTTGTACCACCCATATCGAAGGAAATAACGTTAGGTTGTCCTAGATTTGAACCTAGTGCAGCTGCCGCAACCGCTCCTGCGGCAGGTCCAGATTCGACCATAAATACAGGGTTTTCAGATGCTGACTGGGCGGGGTAAACTCCACCGCTTGACTGCATTACCAGTAGCTCAGAAGTCACGTTTTCCGAAACTAGCTTTTGGCTGATCGACGAGAGGTAAGCGCTGACGATTGGTGCAACTGACGAGTTAATTACCGTTGTCGATGCGCGCAAATATTCTCGGAATTCAGGAACAACGTCGGACGAGATCGAGACGATAACGTTGGGTAGTTTTTCAGAGATTGCTTCCCCTATACGTCGCTCGTGATCTGGATTTCGATATGAATGGAGCAGGCATATTGCAACTGCTTCTATGTCAGATGAAGCTAGTTGATTGACTACTTGGTTTAATGAGTGATCATCTAAAGGCGTGACCACTTCACCTTTTGCATTAACCCTTTCTTCAACTTCGAAACAAAGTTGTCGCGGAACTAGTGGAGCAGGTTTTTCAAATTGTAGATCGTATAGCGAAGGTCGAATTTGCCTTGCTATTTCGAGCATGTCTCTAAATCCTTGGGTGGTGACGAAAGCAGTACGCGCAGTTTTACCTTCAATTATTGCGTTCGTCGCGACGGTGGTTGCATGTACAACATGTTCGATGTGTGAAGGGTCAACTGAGGCTGATGATAAAAGTTTTTTTACTGCTGAAATGAAACCGGACGCTGGATTAGATGGAGTAGACAGAACCTTAGACGTCGTTACTCGACCGGTGGTCGAATCCACAAGTGTCCCGTCAGTAAAGGTTCCACCAATATCAACCCCTATACGGTACCTGCTTTCGTGATGATCGGACTCTTGGGCTGTGGTCAAGGTAAACGCCTCGTTTTCGTTCGTGACTGTCTAATTTTTTGTGTGGAATCTGAATCTATCTCCCTCGTAGATTTTGTGATGACTACTCCATACATATCTAGGGCTCGATCAATACTGATTTTCCCTCCGATTACATCTTTCAAGACCGCTCTAGGATCTCTTTCAAAAGGTGATCCGTAACCTCCACCTCCAGGTGTCTGAAAACTAACCGTATCTCCGGGCTTAAGGTCGATTACGCATTTTGAACTAAGTTCAATAGATTGTTCATTTGGACAGTCGGGATTTAGTATGTAGTAGGCTTTTCGTCCTTCCAGCCCTCCAAAAATTCCCTGTGGTCCTTGAATATCACGGTCGGAAAGAATCGTGAATGTCGCCGGATCGTCAGGGAATTGGTAGTCACGTCGCATGCCAAGACCTCCACGATATTTTCCGGGTCCTTCTGAATTCTCAATTAAGGATAATCTTGAAACTCTCATCGGGAAGTGAGACTCAACTTCTTCTACAGGTGCATTTTCGGTATTCTGACCATGTTGTTGTACTGCATCGGGTCCGTCCGAATTAGCGCGAGCGCCGTATCCGCCGGCGAGCGCTTCATAATTACAGTGATATTCTCCCGTTTCACGATCAATGATGCCGAATCCTGCTTGTGCCATCATCGCTTTGGTTGAGGATGGCACTTTCTTAGGTAGTCCGTCTGCAAATGCTCGAAATAGCATGTCGTTGACTCGAACTTGGGTCTCCCACCCACCAACAACGGGGGCAGGGTGGATGGCATGCACAACTGTACCCGCTTTAGCGTTCATTTTTATGTGGCGGTAGAAGCCTTCGTTTACCGGCATATCCGGCGCCATAAGTGCTCTTAATGCATAAGCGCAGGCGGCGAACGTCATCGCTTTAGTTGAATTGACAGGTGCACGGCGTTGTTTATCACTGCCATCGAAATCAAAAAATACGTTTTCGCCATCCACAGTAATCTCGACTTGTAAATTCACAACATCATCGCTGAAGCCATCGAAATCTAAGAAACTTTTTTCTGTGTAGGTTCCGTCAGGTATTTTTGCTATTTCAGACCGAGTTCGCCTATCGGTATAATCGATCACAGCTTCTACGTAGCGATCAAAATCTTTGCTGCCGTATTTGTCGATTAGCTCCATGAGCCGCCTTGCACCTACAGTGTTAGCTGCGATTTGGGCTCTGAAGTCTCCCGTCGTAACTCGCTTTGAGCGAATTTGTGATATCACGAGTTTGAATAAATCTTCGTTAATCTCACCGCGTTTTACTAGTTTGACCGGAGGAATAATTATTCCTTCTTGGAATATCTCGCGGAAAGGACCAATTGAAGCAGGAGCCCCGCCGCCTACGTCTACGTGGTGCGCTAGAGATGCGACATATCCAATTAGTTCACCGTTTTGATGAACAGGACCGAAGACGGTGACGTCATTTAGATGAGAACCTCCACCAAATGGATTGTTCACAACCAGCATGTCGCCCGGTTCTAGGTTATCCGCTCCATAGTTCATAACGGAAGTCGGAATGAGTTCTACGAACGAACCTAAGTGAACTGGTTGGGTAAACGCCTGAGAGACTGGGCGGCAATTTCGATCAAAAAAAGCACATGAGAAGTCCTGACGGGTTTTAACATTGGTTGAATATGCTGATCTTCTTAACGCTGCTGCCATTTCTTCAGTGACTTGAATAAGAGCGGATCTGACTACTTCGAACTGAATCGGGTCAATCGTCTTTTTTTTGCGGTTAGTTGGTTTATCAACCGCCATTTCTAAGTCTTTCTGTTTGAATTTCGTCAACACTCTGTCGGCCAATATCTATAACTACGCCGTAGCGTTTACGGGCTCTGTCGATAGAGATTTTTCCTTGTAATACATCACTAAGTACAGCATCTGGATCTCGTTTCATCGGGGATCCGTACCCGCCGCCACCAGATGTTCGGTAACTGATTACATCGCCAGGTTGCAATTGGACAGTAGTTTTAGAAGATAGGTGATGTTCTTGACCATTCTGAATTAGTGCATAGACGGATTTACTGCCCGTTTGACCTTCGAATAACCCTCTTGGTCCTGCTTTGTCACGATCAGCGAGAACGGTGAAAGTGGTTTCATTTGGGAATGCATAGTCTCTTCGGAGACCGAGTCCGCCTCGGAATTCCCCCGGACCTTCTGAATCAGTGATAAGTTCATATCTCATTATTTGTACAGGGTAGTTTGATTCAGTTTCTTCAATTGGAGCATTTTCTGTGTTTTGCCCATGTGATTGGACTGCATCAGGCCCATCTGAACTCGAGCGAGCTCCATATCCGCCGGCTAGTGTTTCTAGGAAACAGTAATACTCGCCTGTTTCGGGATTTTCGCCACCGAAACCAGAATGGCATTGCATGGACTTGGTTCCGGCACAAACCTCGTTTGGCAGAGCAGTGGCCATAGCTTCGAAGATTAAGTCATTGAGTCTCACATGGGTTTCCCAACCTCCGACTACGGGTGCTGGATGAACACAGTTAGTAACCGTTCCTTCTGGCGCGTTTACTTTCACGTAACGATAAAAACCATCGTTAACTGGTAGGTCTTTATCCATTAGCGATCGAAGGGCATAAGCACATGCGGAAAAGGTTTGGGCAAAAGTTGAGTTAACTGGTGCGCGACGTTGGGAGTCTGATCCGCTTGTATCGAATGTGACTCCTTCTTCATCGATTGTGACCTTAATTTTCAGCTTGACAACATCATCACTAAATCCATCGTTATCTACAAACCCTTCAGCTTTGTAGACACCTTTTGGTAGTCTTTCAACTTCCGCTCGTGTACGTCGGTCGGTGTATTCGATAATTTCATTAACGTATAGATGAAATTCTTCAAGTCCGTAACGGTCGATTATCTCTTTGATGCGGATTGCCCCCGTTATGTTTGATGCGATCTGTGCGCGAAAGTCCCCGGAAGTTTCTCGTTTAGATCTTATTTGTGACAGGACCAAGCGAAAGAGGTCATTGTCGACTTTACCCTTATTCACAAGTTTGATTGGTGGAATGATAATTCCCTCTTGGAAAACCTCTTTAAATGCCCCAACCGAAGCAGGTGCTCCTCCTCCTACATCGACATGATGCGCAAGGCAAGCCGTATAACCAACTAGTTGATTTCGGTAGTAAACAGGCCCGATCAGAGAAATATCGTTGAGGTGAACACCGCCGCCGTAAGGATCGTTAGACAAAATCATGTCCCCTTGGCTTAGATTTTCCGGTCCGTAACGTTTTACGGCGATCGGAACATGCCGTACGAATGATCCTAGGTGGACAGGTTGGGTAAAAGCTTGTGCTACAGAGCGAAGTTCTTTGTCAAAGAACGCACATGAAAAATCTTGCCGAGTCTTTACATTGGTCGAATACGCTGAACGCCTTAACGCTATCGCCATTTCTTCAGCTGCTTGGCTGAGCGCGTTCCGAATTACTTCGAATCTAATCGGTTCGATTTTGGGCTCGATCATCATTATCCGCTGATATATCTTTTCATTCGGGCTGTGTACAAAATTTACTCGGGCAGTGTTTTGGTATGCGTCAGATTCCTCGTTCTTTCTTTACTCTTTGCCATTCCTCAAATGATTCGGGTTGAGGCGGATAGTATTTGCCCGGTGCAACGTTTTCAGCTCGGATTTTTTCCTTGATGTAGTTTTCAACTTCTTCGTGCTCTGTAGCATGTTCTAGCACAGCTGCTGCCATCCATGAAGGGACAACGAGCACCCCATCATCGTCTCCTACGAGCACATCTCCAGGGCGGACTAGTGCACCACCGCAATTGATTACAACGTCTTCCTCTGCGGGGCTTTGTGTTGGGCCTCCGTGGAAGCTTCTTGCTGTCGCGTATACAGAAAGTCCGTAGTTTTCATCTCGTAGAACATCTAGGTCGCGTATGGCTCCGTTGACCACCACTCCGTCGGCATTGTTCATAGTGAGTTGCAAAAGTTTCACGTCGCCAGCAACCACGGTTTTATTGTCTCCTGCTATGTCAGCGACCAAAACATCGCCAGGCCCACATCTACCCATTGCAACGTATTCTGGGGAATCTACACCACTTGGAGTCATGGCTTTGAGATCTTCTCGGTTAGGCAGGAACCGCAGAGTGCGAGCTCTCGCCGCTAACTTTTTTCCTTTGGTGAAGTTTTGAATTCCTTCGCATACAGATAATGTTGATCCAAAATAACGAACAGCGTTGTAAACGGTAGCCGTAGGAATTTTCTTTAGACCGTCAAGTACGTCATTTGGTACATGAACAGGTTTCATATCGAAGGATGTTTGATCGGACATATGTAGCGCTCTCACTTCGGATCATTGAAATTTGATGAATTACGACACTTGAATAGGAACGTCGTATGAACAGTAATCGGGATATTACTCTGCAAATCGTACCCTTGCATCCAGAAAACCCCTGTTTCAGGATGCGAAATATATGGTGTAGGGTTTCTGCAATTTGATTTTCAAGCATTTGGCGTGATTAGGAGTATTAATGTTGGCAACGAATAAGCCATTATCAAGATTTAAGGTTGTTGATTTAAGCAGAGTAAGAGCAGGTCCGACATGTGTCCGTCAATTAGCTGATTGGGGAGCTGATGTTATTAAGATTGAGGCTCCGCCAGATGGGCGCGAGGCGCTAGGAGGCGATAGGGATAATTCTGATTTCCAAAATCTACACCGGAATAAACGCTC
>DBSW01000082.1 GCA_002306745.1 Dehalococcoidia bacterium UBA1332
TACGACTGTGTAGCTATTGAGCAAATCCTCGGTCTCTGGTGGTTCTGCGTTCGGATCATCAAGTCCTTTAGGGTCTCCGGCTGGCCACCGATCTGGTTCGAAGTTATGGATATAAAGGAAGTCTTTTGTTCGGATTGCACGTGTCGGGTAGGGTAGACCATCCTTTGGACCGGGATTATCTATCAAATTATGGCGTTCTCGACCTGTTACGACGA
The DNA here is from genome assembly GCA_002306745.1 of Dehalococcoidia bacterium UBA1332. Taxonomy (GTDB): domain Bacteria; phylum Chloroflexota; class Dehalococcoidia; order Lucifugimonadales; family Lucifugimonadaceae; genus Lucifugimonas. Next base: position 216 of record DBSW01000082.1, read on the forward strand.
AATCGCGCTGGGGGTCTATTTGTCCGGATGTTTTGGATTTTAGTAACGGTAGCAGGCTTTTAGCAGTCATACCCTTTGGGAGTTCGACCTTTGCTACTTCAAGGAATGTTGGAGCGATGTCCATTAGATTTACGAAATCATCGATGGTCCGACCTGCTGATATTTCTTCCGGCCAGCGGACTGCCATGGAAACTTCGGTACCGAATTGGTACAGATTGCACTTAGCACGAGGGAAGCCAGGGATTCCGTGATCTCCACTGACAACAATGATTGTGTTATCTAGTTCTCCGATTTCTTGTAGTTTGGTTAGTAGTACGCCGAGACCTGCATCGACCGCTTGGCATTCACCAAGGTAATCAGCGAAGTCCTCTCTTATTTCGTGGACGTCCGGAATGAAGTCAGGCATTCGACCTTTTAGGTCATCAGGGTTGATGTTCCAAAGGTCTTTTCCAGAGCCCTGCTGCCAGACGCGATGAGTATTAGTTGGTCCCCACCAGTAGCAGAATGGTTGTTTTTCTTTACGTGCAGCTAGAAAACTTTCGAAATTTTTTTTGGTTTCATCTAAGATTTCTTGTTTTGCATCTTGGATCGATTGACCTTTGGGTCTTGCAGTTACTTCTTCTGAGAATGAGTTGTAACGGGTTCCGGCAGACTCGTAGGCGGTTCGAGCGCCGCCGTATGGCGCGTTGGTGGTTAGGCCGGGAGACCAGACCTTATAGGTGTAGCCGATGTGATACCCCGCCTCTTCAAGGATTAGTGGATAAGTTGGAATCGTTTCGTCCCAGCGTGCGCCTTGGAGAATCGCACCAAGACCCGTTTGCCAAAAGTATCGCCCGGTGAGTATAGAGCTTCGGCATGGGGTGCAGCTAGGAGCTGGAACGTTTGCGTTTAGGAATAGCGTCCCTTCATTTGCAATACGGTCGAAATTTGGGGTGTTAATTAGTTCGTGGATAGTCGACTCGCCTGGTTGGTTTCTATATGCAGATGCATATCTGCCCCAGTCGTCGGCGAAGGCGAAAACTATGTTTGGACGCAAGACTTCTCCCATGTGCGTTTATTGCTAATAAATTTGACGTTAACAGTAATGGTTTGCTCTGTGTATTTTGAATAAGATTTCGAGACGTTCTAAATCTCGTAGCGCTTCAGAAGGTTTTTGGCGATGACTAGCCGTTGTATTTCGTTGGTACCTTCACCGATTATCATCAACGGTGCGTCACGATAGTAACGCTCGACAGGCAGGTCTTTCATATAGCCAGCCCCACCGTGAATTCTCATAGCATCCAGGGTTACTTCGGAGCAGATTTCACTAGCGTAAAGTTTTGCCATTCCAGCTTCTTGATCAACACGATCTCCTTGGTCTTTTCGTTCTGCTGCGTCCATTGTCATTAACCTTGCAGCATGTATCTTAGTTGCCATGTCTGCAAGCATATTTTGGATCGACTGACGGCTGGAAATTGGGCGTCCGAAAGTTTCACGCTGCTGCGAATACTTTATGGCTGCTTCAAAAGCTGCTTGGGCGACACCTATTGCTCTAGCGGCGACATTAATTCGACCGGTTTCTAACGAGTCCATCACCTGGTAGAACCCATTGCCTTCTTGTTTCCCTAATAAATCATCAGAAGAAATTCGGTAATCTTTAAATATAAGTTCGGATGTATCTACGCCGCGATACCCGAGTTTGTTGAAGTCTTTTCCTGCATTAAATCCAGGGCCCTTTTCTGCGATGAAACCGGTAATCCCTTTGTGTGGTGGATCAGTATTCATGTCTGTTTTAGCCAAAAGCATAAATACATCGCCATTTTTGCCATTTGTGATGAACTGTTTTGAGCCGTTAATTACATACTCTTCACCATCTTTTTGGGCATAAGTTTGCATCCCCGAGACGTCAGTGCCACCACCGGGTTCCGTCAGTGCAAGGCCACCTCGTTTTTTTCCCGTTGCTAGATCAGGAAGCCAGCGTTCTTTTTGATCTTTTGTGCCGTATTTTGTTATGCCCCATGTGAGCATCGAGTGTGATCCGATAGGACCGGTAATCGACATCCATCCTTTGGAAAGTTCTTCGAAAACCATTGCAAAAGTTGTCACGTCGACTCCGAGCCCGCCGTATTCCTCAGGTACTGTCATACCAAACAGGCCGAGATCTGCCATTTGGTCGGCTAGCTCGGATGGGTAACTGTCTTGTTCATCGTGCTCGGCTGCCTGTGGTATTACATCTTGTTTTACGAAATCACGCACTACTGATAAGAGTTGCGAACGAATTTCTAGCTGTTGTTTTGTGGTCATGGAAGGGTTATGTGGATTTATTGGGTAGAAGTTATCGGTCGTTTGCAGATTTTACCTCTATGGCTCTAATTATCTAGTCGAAGATTCCAGTCCATCAGATCTTTTCATTGCAGGAAAAACTATGAACGCTATTGCCATGCAAGCCAGACCGAATCCGGCTGTAATTAAAACTGCAGTAGCGGGGTTGAGAATATCCGCTAATGCTCCGATTGCAAGTTGTCCGAAAGGCCCTATGCCGATAAAAACTGCAACTGATCCAAGTACTCGTCCACGCATTTGAGGCGTAGAGGTATAAATAATGATTGCACTTTGCATCGTTGCAAATGCCGACATACCTACGCCACCAAAGAAGAGGATGATTAGTGTTACCCAGTAGATTGTTGATTGTGAAAATAGGATTATCGCAATCACAAAAAGGCTAGATCCCCACATGAATATTCGCGTGTAGTGTTGGGGTTTTGCAAAGATTGCTATCAGGGCAGCACCTATGAATGCTCCTGTTCCCTCCACGGATTGCAGCACGCCAACAAGTATGTCGCTTGCATTCAGCACCTGTTTTGCGACGACTGGTTGCTGGCTGACGTAGGAGAAACCGAAGACGTTTATGATAAGAGTTACTCCAAGTGTGCCAATCATGACTTGGTGTCTACTTATATAACGGATGCCTTCAATAATTTGTGTCTTTGGATGTTTGAACGGTTCATTTTTGTTTGGTCGTTGGTAATGCATCGACATAGCAACCAGAATGCCGATCGCGTACAGGGCTACCCCAAGCAGAAATCCGCCCTGCGGTCCGATGGTAGCGAGGAATACTCCACCTATGAATGGACCCGGTATTCGAAACAAAGAGTTTGTTGTTTGTTCAAGAGACAAAGCCCGCCCTGCCGATTTTCGGTCCACTACTTCGCCAATCATAGTGCGCCTAACCGGAAACTCGCTTGCCATGACCGCGCCAATAACGAAGCTACCTAGGGCTAGGTGCCAGTAAGCAAGATTGTTGTTGATTACTAGGATTGCGAGGCTTGCCGATGTAGTTGCTTGAATTATCAGTCCAACTATCATCATGTATTTCCGATTTAGTTTTTCAGCGATGATGCCGATTCCAAATCCTAAAAGCATTGGTAAGAAGCGTAGAAAGAACGTGAGGGAAACCAGAAACGGTGAGTTAGTTAAATCAAGCGTGAGGAGTGCTATAACGAGAAGTTCGAGCCACATCATCATTCCGGTCACCCAGCCGACAGCCCAGAGTCTAAGGAATTGACCGTTTCTTAGGAGTGGTTGTGTAGTTGATTTAGAGATCAATATTTGTTTTGGTGTCGTCGAGGGGTTTATTCGACGTGAATCCAAAATGGTTCTTTGTTTTTAACGTTGTTAAGGATCGATTCATCCCATGGCGGGAGAAGGTGTCCATTTGGTTGGATTGGACCAGTTTTCCATCCTATGCGTCGATGAACTCGTGGATCTGAGTAGTAAGCGAGATATATCAGTTCGATAAACAGTTCGAAGATGTCTGGATAATTAGACTCTACGGTTGATATCGATGAAATCAAACGATCCTTACCATCCTTAGTATCGGGTTCAGTGGTGATGTTAGTCTCAATCAAATTGATGATTTGTATTAACACTCCAGAGAACTTGTGATGCTCGTTAGACATTCGCATGATCTCAGATTCCAGACCTAATCCCCCAGCTCCTGGTAGATCGTCGACAGGTTCGATGATGATGTCTAAGACTGCTGTTTGAAGTGATGGGTTCGAGTGGAGATGGGTCATGATTTGAGGTCTGTTCGTTTATGGCGAATGTAATCAGCCGTTCTTAGCGCAAGTGCTTGTATGGTAGGCGTTGGATTTACACCACCTCCGGTAACGAAAACTGATCCGTCTACGATGAATAGATTGTCTACATCGTGAGCTTGTCCGTAGTTGTCGACAACCGATCGAGATGGATCTTCGCCCATTCGCGCAGTGCCCATAAGATGCCACCCGGTATTGGTGCTTAAGGGATTACGGGTGATGTTCGTTGCACCAGCCTTATTTAGAACTTTTTCTGCCTGTTTAACTGCGTGAGCGAGCATTTTTTTTGAGTTATCTCCGACTCTGTAAATCACCTTTGGGGCTGGGATACCATATCTGTCAGTTAGTTTGGGATCTAGTTCTACGCGGTTTATCTCTTCAGGAAGGTCATCACCAATAGCTCCGAGTCCGAAATTTTTGCCGAAGTTCCGCTCAAATTCCTCGTGATGTTTGGCCCCCCAGGGCGCATTTCCAATTGCGGTTGCTGCAGGGCCTTGGCCCCGTCCAATTTGAAATGTGTACCCTCGCTTAAATCCTCTACTAGGATCAGTTTCGTAAAATTCTTGCGACATTATGATTAGTGCCTGTGGACCTTGATAAGTAGGAGTTGGCAGGTCATTAAGAAGTCCATTCGCACCAGCGTAGACATGGAACATTAGGTTTTTTCCTACCATTCCAGATGAATTCGCTAGTCCGGTTGGATGACTTTCGGACTTTGAGTGAAGAAGGATTCTGGGTGTGCCTATGCCGTTTGCGGCGACTACTACTCCTTTTGCTGGTTGAAATTCTGCGACACCTTGTTCCGTGAAATAGTTGACGCCTCTTACCTTACCTTTGGGATCACTGACTATTTCGTAGATTGTCGAGTTGGGGCGTATTTCTGCCCCGAGTTTTGTTGCGTCCGGAATGTATGTGATATCGGTAGATGCGCGTGCGCCCCGTTCACAGTTTAGACCAACTGGACCGCAGAAATTGCAAGCTTTTCGACCTTTGTAATCGATTGAATTAACGTGGGAATCGGAAGGCCACCAGTGCCAGCCAAGTTCGTCAAAAGCACGAGCCATTCGTTCTCCATCATGTCCAAGAGGAATGGGTGGCATCTGACGTGGCGAGCGAGGAGGGTTGGCAGGGTCCCCATTAATCCCAGAACAGCCCATCATTTTGTCGTTAAGGTCATAGTATGGTTCAAGCTCGAAGTACGAGATTGGCCAATCCTCTGCAACACCGTCTAGTGATTTGACTCGAAAGTCAGAAGGGTGGAAGCGCGGCACGTGGGCGGTCCAATGTATAGTTGATCCACCAACAGCGTTGTACATCACCACTTTAATTTGACTATTTTCGTCATTGACTGGATAGTCCTGTGGGAGTTTGCGTACGTTTGGTGAGTAATCCCATTTCGTACGCTGTAGATATTGCCAGTCTGGACTGTTTGTCGCGTAATACTTTGGATTTATCCAAGGACCTTGTTCTAAGCAGACGACGTTAAAGCCACCTTCGGCTAAGCTCCATGTTACGGCTGCGCCAGACGCGCCTGATCCTACTACGACAAAGTCTGCTTCTTCACGTCTGGTGATGCTTGCCAATTTTTCGCTTTCTATAGCTTGCTGGTATCCAACTCAAATTAAGGAAAAACAAATTAGCGATGAGTTCAAAATTGAATTAAGGCTAGATATGTTAACGCCAGAGTGAATTGATGGCGTCGGTGCAAACATTTATTGTTTCTTCTGCTGATCCAGCGGCCATAGGTGTTGTTGTCACTTCATAACCACCTTCCTCAAAATTCTCTGCCATTGGCATATATCCCATATATCCGTTTGTGTATCCACTAAATAGCGTTTGTGCAGCGGGTGAATTCGATTTCACTTGGATACCGATTTCGCAGAATGCTTCTACAGGAATTGCGATTAGTGCAGCAGGTCCGATGCGCATAGCCTGAACGGGCATCTCCATTGGGCCTTCAGCAGTACGTATTGCGTTGCTAAGCACGAATCCAGCTCGTTTGGCATTAGAGACAGCCAGCTTGATTTCGGATTCGCTGCCGGTTTTACGTGTGTTTTTTAGCGTTTCGACCACGGCGTCAAACTCTTTTTGTGCTTCGGTGACGGGTGGAAAATCGCCTACAGGTAACTTTGCATGAGTATTAATGATTCGCAGGGTGTCATCTGGTTCTTCCACCGGAACGTCATCGTACATTCCAAGATCCGCTCCAGACTGAATGACCTCTAGGAGTCGTTCTTTTCTGGGAATTGGGTCAATCTCTAGCCGTACTTTGGCAGCCTCTAGACCTAAGCGTTCACCCAACCACTTAGCTACTGCAACTTCACCGATGAAGCCGTGTGTTGGTCCGCAATTACCTGCTGCTCCCTGCAGGAAAAGACAAGTTCCACCTCCATACTGTTCAACTACTTTGCGGGCGTATCCTGGATAGTCTGGCGAAAGGAGTTTATTTGCAGGACCAAGGATTGTGGGGTGGCAGGCGAAATTGAGTATTGTGGCGATTGGTTTACCGTCGGTCCTGTTGACTGCGACGACGCCTACTTCCTGATCGACAACACCTTCCCAGTTACGACCTGTGAATAATATCCCGTTGTCTAGAGCGGGCCTTCGGTTGACGTTAATCGTGCTGCATCCTTTACCTATACCTACATGTGCTGGCTGAGCACTATGCCGCGCAGCGTTTATCGCAGTTGCCACTCGTTCTGGTAGAGAATCCCAGTATGGGCCTACCAACTCCATGCCCTCATCCAGCCATGATTGGCGGTTAACTGGTCCAGAGTGAGTGTGAGTTGCAGACAGGCGTAGGTTATTTGCTGATATTCCAGCAGTCGATTCAACCATGGCCCTGATTGCAGCATCATCTGAATTTGTGAGTATTCCGATGTCGAGATCAACGATAGCTAATTCAAGTTCACCATCTGTCATGTAAAGCGCTGTTGCGTAGAAAGGCATATCGACACCTTCTGCACGTTGATGGGTTGCTGCTCCCCAGCCTGCATGGGCTATGCCTATTGGTGGGGTTATGTCAGTTCTGCCTGCTCCGGCTATAAGCATTGTTTTACCGTTTCGTACACAGCTAGTTGTAATGAGAATGTATTTTGGGAATTTATCATCGAGAGCTGCTAGTTGGTGAAGTATTTTTGTTGGCTTGAAAGAAATTATGTGTAAAGTTGCGGGTCTATCAAAATTTTGGAATATCTTGATCAATTAATGAGTAATGAGGTTCAAAAAGTTTTTATGTCACAGAAACAGAGACTGCTTTACTTGAGTTCACAGTCGACTGATCCAAAATCACCGGCAATATCGCAGGCACTACATGAACCATTAAAAGGGACAATCGTTGAGATTGATCCGACAAAAAAAGGTATTGATTATGAATCGGTACATGACGCGATATGCGATGGTTGGAGAGTTGTACATTTTCCAGATCAGCGAGGATCACTGGAAGGATCAGAGGTAGAGATATACGGCTATCAGTTTATTCTTGAAAAAATGGAGGAATACGTTGATTAATGTGTTCGGTAAAGAACAAATGCTGTCGGACACCAATCATTTACTGTCCGACGATCAGATCGCTGATTTCGTTATAAACGGATATCACATTGTTGCCCCTCAATTTCAGTCAGATTTTCATGAACGTGTGTATCAGGAATTAAATGATCTTCCAACTAATCCAGGGGACGAAATCAATAAGGCAGTGCCAAAGATTGATGATGTCTACGAACATCCTGCCGTACATGGTGCACTTACAAGCTTGCTGGGCAGTGACTATAAGCGGGCAGCGCATAGACATTGCCATAAGAATCACCCCGGAACCCGCAGCCAGACCTGGCATCAAGATAGTTTGAACATTCCGACTCTTGCTGATGGGCATGGCCGAGTCTCAGATCATGTACAGAGCGTTCTGGCGATGTACTACCCGCAAGCTGTGACTGAGAAAATGGGGCCTACTGCACTTATTCCGGGTTCTCATCTCTTTACAGCGTCCACCGATCGTAACGCTTCTAATGGAAATTTCAGGGATCAGGTCGTGGCAGTTGTACCGGCCGGTTCAGTGCTTATCCTTCACTACGATATTTGGCATGCCGGAACTGCAAATACTAGTGATCAGGTTCGTTATATGGTGAAATACCTATTCGAGAGAGCAAATGAATCTGCTGAGCCTAGTTGGAATCATGATCCTGCAAAAGATCGCCATATTTTCGAGCGCTTAGAGCAAGACGAGGCAGCAGCAATGCAACGCTCACTTGTCAGTAAGCGTAATTATCGTCGTACTACTATGTGGAACAACATAGCTGGGAAAGCAGCTCTTAAGTATGAGTATCGCGATAAATGGTCAGGGGATTGGCCTAAGCCTAACCTTTAGATTAATCTCGCGCCCATTTATGCTAGTTTTCCCATGTGGCTAGCACAATTGTGTATGGATTCGTATCTATAAACCTGTCATTGGAGCGGGCTGAATGGGAATGGTTTGAAGAGCTTACTTTCTTGAGTGCGGGGAGAAGGCGCACCTTTGCTTTTGCTTGGAGGCCAAATTCCGGAATCAATGGCTTCTTTTCGTACCCTTGTCCGTTCATCTAGCGATGAATAAGCCCACATGTGGGCCCATTTGTTTAGTCCCCCGAGTTCTGTGTACCAAGCTCCAATAAATGTCGATAGCTTTTTACGCTCTTCTATTGCGGATCCCCAAGCTTCGATCACTGCTGGTGTTTTGCCAGTGGCATAAGTGTATGTACGGAGTTCATAGAAAGGTCCATAGTTGCCGCTTATCGTATTGTCATTAAACGGAGCAGGGAAGTAGATTTCGGCAGCCTGACCAACTAACAGATCACCGGTAGGGGGAGGCCATCCTGAAAGCCCAGTTGTTTTTTCTCGGATGGCTAGGCGCTCATTCAGACTCTTGTAAGGCCAAATGTGTAAGACTTCGTTAAGTGGTCCAAATTCCGTGTACATGTAGGCGAATAGCTTGGAATGTTCTAATCTCCCGCCCGCGAGTGACTTATTGAGTGTTTCTTCATACTTGGGAAGGCTCCCAGGGAACAGATTGTAAGTTCTAAATTCGTAAATCATGATGACCTGACATTCATATTGTTGATAGAAGTCGTACTTACATTGCGAAACCTTTAGGTATCTGCATATTTTTAGCTAATTTATTAGCTGGTAATCGCTCCTGTTGAGGCAGGGTTTACTAGTTTGATGTACTTGCTAAGAACTCCGGATTTATACGGCGGTGGTTTTGGGTTCCAATTCTCTAGTCGTTTAGCCATCTCTTCATCACTAATTTTTACGTTGAGCTCGAACTTGTCGAGGTTAACTTCGATTTCGTCGCCATCTTGGACCGCAGCGATTGGTCCACCTACCGCAGCTTCAGGTCCTATATGTCCGATCATAGATCCATGTGATGCTCCGGAGAATCGACCATCTGTCATTAGGAGCACTTTGTCCCCAAGCCCTTGTCCCACGAGCGCAGCAGTTACGGAAAGCATTTCTCGCATACCGGGTCCTCCCTTTGGACCCTCATAGCGAATTACGATTGCATCTCCTTCGTTGATCGTACGGGCTTGAAGGGCTTCCATCACACCTTCTTCTTGGTCAAAAACTTTTGCTGGTCCTCCGAAAGTTTTTCCGAATTGATGACCTGCGACCTTTAACACGCAGCCGTCTGGTGCTAGGTTCCCAAACAGAGTGACCAGCCCACCTGTTTCAGAGATCGGGTTTTCGACTGAGTAGACAACTGAGTTTGGCTCCGGGATTTTTACGTGGGCAAGGTTTTCAGCGATTGTTTTGCCAGTGACTGTCATGCAGTCGCCATGTAGTAATCCTGCATCGAGAAGTCGCTTCATTATTACCGGTATTCCACCGATGCGGTCCACATCTAACATCACGTGCTTTCCACCTGGCTTCATATTTGCGATCAAGGGCGTTCGCATTGATATGTCGTGGATATCTTTGAGGGTTAGTTTTACACCCATCTCTGCAGCTATCGCCGGTAGGTGAAGTGTGGTGTTAGTGGAACCACCCATAGCAACAACAACTGTTACTGCATTCTCAAACGCTTTACGAGTCAATATTTCTGATGGGCGTATGTTTTTGCTTAGTAGATTCATAACCGCATGTCCAGCTTCTCGCGAAGAAGCTGCTTTACGCTGATCGACGTTTGGTTCTGACGCTGACCCAGGTAACGAGAGGCCTAGCGCTTCACCAATAGACGACATAGTGTTTGCGGTGAACATGCCTCCACAGGCACCTGGCCCGGGGCATGCGTGATTCTCAATTGCATAGAGCTCGTCAGCGTCAATCGCCCCGGTTTGGTACTGGCCAACAGCTTCAAACACAGTCTGTATTTGTATGTCTTCACCATGGAGTGAGCCAGGAAGTATAGATCCTCCGTATATAAATACCGATGGCACGTTAAGACGGGCTATTGCCATCATTGCGCCCGGTAAAGACTTGTCACAACCGGCTACTGCAACTAGACCGTCATATCTTTCGGCGAATACTACGGTTTCTATGGAATCTGCAATGACTTCACGAGATACTAAAGAACCACGCATACCTTCTGTACCCATGGAAATTGCATCGGAAACGGTTATTGTTCCAAATGTGAACGGTGTACCTTGTGCGGCGAGAATGCCGCGTTTGACCTCTTCAACGAGTGGTTCGATTCCTGAGTTACATGGCGTGACTTCATTATGAGTCGATGCGACACCCACGAATGGATTGGCGATATCTCTATCGCTCAACCCCATGGCCTTCATCATTGATCGGTGTGGTGCTCTGATAGCGCCTTCAGTGGTCTCCCAACTGCGCCACTTGCCAGGCGTTCGCTTAGCCGTGCGCTTGGAGTTAAGCTTGTCTTGAGAATCGCTTTTTGTGGTCATTGTTGTTCTAGTTAGGGGTTTCGCCTTAAACCTACGTGTATATCGAACTTAATTTACGATGCTTTGCATCCGGTAATATTATCAGTGGTTATGAGATATGAAGTTTTTTTATTTTCGAAGAGTTGGCATGTTAGTTGTGTAGTTTGATTGGAGTTTTGAATGATTTCTAATTCGATTGAGTTAATTGCTGACGGACTTTTCTTTCCTGAAGGACCACGTTGGAGTGCCAATGACCAAAAGCTTTATTTCAGCGATGTGCTGGCTGGTAAGGTGCTCAGAACGGATTGTGATGGGACTTTAGAAACAGTATTCGAACCGGGTGAGTATCCTAGCGGGTTGGGTTTTCTTGGGAATGGTGATTTATTAGTGGTAGGCACCGAAAGTCATTCAGTTCTCAGGCTGCCATCCGAAAAGGTTGTAAAAGGGAATGCCAAACGTGAGGACTCCATGGATCATGCCGATATCTCTAGTATTTATAACACTGGCAATAATGACATGGTGGTAGCACCTAATGGTAACGCTTACGCGGGGGCTTATATTCCCGGGCTGAGTGAAGAACAGCCACCAGGACCCGATAATCCACCACAATTTGGGAATATTGTGCTCGTCAGAATCGATGGTTCCACTGAAGCCGTCGCCGATCGAGTCTGTTTTCCAAATGGAGGAGCGATCACCCCTGACGGGAGAACTTTAATTGTCGCAGAGACCTTTGCATTTACACTGACTGCTTGGGACATAGAGGATGATGGAACTTTATCTAATCGACGTCCTTTTGCTAACTTAGCAGCCCCCACTGATGGAATTTCACTTGATACAGAAGGTTGTGTTTGGGTGGCCTGTCCATACTTCAGTTACGGTGATTCAGGCGGTTGGGTTCGTGTCGGAGATGGAGGCGAAGTCAAGCAGGTAATTCCGCTTGAAAACTCTGATAAGAGCGCGTACGCATGTATGCTCGGTGGCGAGGATGGTCGGGATTTATGGTTATGCGAATCAACCGTATTAGGGCGTGAACGTTTTCAGGGTGACGGACGAGTTAGGCGCGTTAGAGTTGATGTTCCGAAGGCAGCGTCCCAGTTCTAGATTTTCCGTTATTTGTTTATTAATTTAAATGTTAAGTCATGTTTGCCATCAAGTTCTTTAGAGTCAAGTCGGATTAATAAAGGAACCATGTGATCCAGCACTACAGCCTGTGCTAGAGTTCCACAATCGATAGGTTTAAATCCGATACTGTAAATAAGTTCTTTGATTATGGTTTTTACTTTTTCATCATCAGATGCAAAAAGAACTTCACGGGGCTTGCCTGTCGAGTCATTTACATTTTCAAATGTCTTTTCAAAATTAGTTTTAAACGCGGCTACTACAGTGGCACCCTTACCAATTATAGATGCAGTTACTTGCGCTGATGAACTTCCGTCGTTAGGTTGTGCGTCAAACGGGTTCGTGATGTCTATGACGACCTTGTTTCGCAATGACGATGCGAACTTACGTACCGTATTGGCAACCTCGTGATGAGGCAGAGCTATGATTATGATTTCACCCGCATCAATCGCAGCTTGTACGCCGTAAATTCTCGAATCTGTCCCAACTTCTTCATGGAATATATTTTTTGTTTCAGGTTGTCGGGATCCAAATGCCACAAAATGACCGACCTGAAGAAACGACTTTCCAAGCGCCTTTGCCATGCGGCCAGTACCGATAATTGCGATGCGGGGTTTTCGTTTGGATATGGTCATGTTGGTTTTATGCGTCTGATTGATCGTACCGTACAGTTGCCTCTGCCGGAATACAGAATTTCTAAAATCGACGGATAACAATAAGAATCCATTAGGATATTGTGATCAGTAATGTATTTCGTTCGTCGTTCTAAGATAGTACGCTTCATTTTAGTATTTAGATTTGCGCTGAATATTGAGCTATCTGTTCGAAGGAATCATGAGAATTTATGCAAATGACTGATTATCTCCCGCTACCCGGCACTCCGATCGAGGACCTTGATACTCCTTGCATTATCGTTGATCTAGACGTGGCTGAGTCGAATATTGCGAAACTACAGGCTGCGGCAAATGACATGGGTATAGATGTAAGACCGCACTCTAAGACTAGTAAGAGTCCCTATTGGGTTCGTAAGCAGATTGAGGCAGGTGCCATTGGAGTGTGCTGTGCAAAATTGGGTGAGGCTGAAGTTATGGTTGAGGCTGGGATTTTGGATGTGATGATTCCCAATCAAGTTATAGGAACGAGCAAGATCGCACGACTCATTGCAATTGCAAAGTCAGCGAACATTATTGTTGCTGTTGAAGACTCTGGAAATATAGATGATCTTTCTGACGCCGCAAAAACAGCTGGTGTTGAATTAGGAGTTATTGTCGAAGTCAATGTTGGTATGGACAGATGTGGGGTTGACGGTCATAACGCTCTTGATCTTGCAAAACAAATTGAATCGGCGCCTGGTCTGCGGTTTGATGGATTGATGGGTTATGAAGGACATGTAGTTGCAGAGCGAGATTTCGAGATAAGGAAGACCGAGGTAGAAAAGTCTATGGGGATTTTGACGGGTGCTGCACAAAAAATTCGGGACGCCGAAATTGAGGTCAGGATCGTTTCGGCTGCTGGTACGGGTACCTACAACATTAGCGGTAGATACCCAGGGGTAACTGAATTACAGTGCGGATCATATATATTTATGGATGGCGATTATCTTGAGGTTTTCGATGATTTTGAACCAGCACTTTCCGTTCTTTCAACCGTGATTTCACGTCAAAAGAAAGATGTTGCTATTGTCGATATGGGTCTAAAGTCGATTTCGATGGATCGTGGCCTTGCTGAAGTAATTTCACCGTCCAATGCTTCGATTATGAAGCATTCTGAAGAGCACACAAAAATCGCTCTTTCTGATGTTGACTCGCAGTCGCTTAAGATTGGAGATAAGGTGCGAAGTCGTCCGACCCATGGTGACACGACGATTAATTTGCATGAACATTATTTTGGTGTGCGTAACGGTAAGCTTGAGGAGGTCATTGAGATTCCCGGGCGTGGAAAATTCCGATAGTAATTTTTCCTCACCTTTGCGTAGAGCTAATGGCCATCAACGGTGGTGAATCGAGATTGGTACATGCCGACTAAGCCGAATTTATTGTTCATTTGTTCAGACCAGCAGCGTACTGATACTGTTGGTGCTTACGGTAATGACTGGATACAAACTCCAGCCTTGAATGAACTTTCAGGCAGGAGTTTTGTATTTGAAAATGCATATGTAACTCAACCAGTCTGCTCTCCAGCGCGCTCGACTATGGTGACAGGGTTATATCCACACGCAGCGGGAGTTGTACGCAATAGCCAACCGGGACGACAAATGAGCAATCTATTTCCTCATGTCGC
>DBSW01000154.1 GCA_002306745.1 Dehalococcoidia bacterium UBA1332
ACCGCTCTGCCACCCCTCCGCATGGTTTATTTGAGTCTTCCGCCTAAGCCTGAAGAACTATGGAACCACTAGTTTAATAGCATTTCATACGATTCTGAAACTGTGAAACCTGACAAATTCCTGTTGTATCACCTTTGACATTTTGAACAGAAGTAAGTGGTGCGTCCGCCTAATTGATTGATTGCAAGAGGAATCTCACAGCGCGGGCAAAAACCTCCGGATTTTCTTTTTAACTGCATACGTTCGTCATAAGCGTCTACTATGTATGGTCGTCCGAGTTCATCAGGGTGGTTCTCAATGAATTTTACAGCGTGATTAAGTGTCGTTCGAATTGCCGTGTGGAGCCGTCGCAATTCTGCCATTGGTATTGTGTTAGCGCCACGTGTTGGCGATATCTTTGCACGGTGCAAAGATTCGTCTGCGTAAATGTTTCCGATTCCAGCCACGATTTCTTGATTCAATAGCAAAGGTTTTATTTGGCTTTTTCTATTCGAAAATCTTTTTGTAAAAAGTTCGGATGTTAACGTGTCATCTAGCGCATCTGGTCCTAGTTTTGAAAACGCCTGACTTACCGAGTCAAATATTTGAAATCGTGCCCATCTGCGAGGGTCAACTAAAATTAGATCAGTGCTGTTACTCAAAGTAAGAACGGCTCGAGTGAATCTAGGTTTGGGTTCTTTATTTAATTGGATATGAATCTGTCCTGTCATACCCATGTGAGCCCCTAGTACAAAGTCATTCAATTCTAAAGCGATCTGTTTGCCGTGGCGCAAAACTCCGATTATTGTCTGTCCAACTGTTTGTTTTGCACAGGCTATGGCGCCGCTGCCGTTACGGCCTGGAGGCTTTCGTTCAAGTGAAACTAGTTCGAAAGTTTTTCCGATTATTCCTTCACGTAACAGATAACGTCGAAGCGATTCAACTTCAGGTAGCTCGGGCATAGTAGATCTTAGGCAACTTGTTTGGTTTCAAGTTGTTTATTTCATATCTGGCGTAAACGATGTGTTTATCATCGCTTGTTTCTACGCATTATTTATAAAAACTAATCAATGATATCCATGTCCCCCCAACTAGACCCTGTTTTTGCTTCGACGAGTAGTGGCACTGATAAATCCATTGCAGCAGGCATTAATGTTGTGACCATCGACTGCATTTCCATTAGCTCTCCAGGGGCGATTTCGAAAATCAGTTCATCGTGGACTTGGATTAACATTTTGGACCGCATGTGTTGATTTTTCATCTCGTGTGCGATGTTGATCATGGCGATTTTGATAACGTCTGCTGCGGTGCCTTGAATAGGCATATTGACTGATACCCTTTCTGCCGCCGATCTATGCATTGGGTGAGACGAGTTTATATCGGGTAGATAGCGTCTTCTTCCAGTTATTGTTTCTGCATATCCATTATGTTTTGCTGATTGTTTCGTCTGTTCGATGTAATCTCTAATGCCTGGGTATTTACCAAAATAGAGATCAATGAAATTCTGACCTTGTTGTCGTGTAAGATCAGTCTGACGTGCTACGCCCACAGGACCAAGTCCATAGATAACTCCGAAGTTCAAAATCTTGGCGATGCGACGTTGATCTGGGGTGACTTGTTGAGTTTCATACATTGCCTGGGCAGTTGCAGCATGAATGTCTTCGCCGTTGTGGAAGGCGTTTAGGAGCCCAGGTTCTTGAGACAGGTGAGCGAGAATACGAAGTTCGATCTGAGAGTAATCAGCGGCAAGGAATTGCCATCCGTTTGATACATCTGGAACAAAGGCTTTGCGAACGCGTCGCCCCAGTTCGGTTCTAACTGGGATGTTTTGGACATTAGGCTCTGTGCTTGAAAGTCTGCCGGTTGCTGAACCTACTTGATTTAAGCTTGTATGCACCCTGCCTGTTTTTGGATTTATCATCTGAGGAAGTGCATCTACGTATGTAGACTTTAGCTTAGTCAGTTCGCGGAATTTAACGACTGCTTCGGCGATTTGATATACCCGTTCATCTAATCCTTTTGTATCTATGATTTTTTCAAGAGAATTTGCATCCATAGACCAGCCAGTTTTAGTTTTTCGAGTTTTTGGAGCACCGAGTTCATCAATTAGCAACGCTGCAACTTGTTGATTGGAGCCTAGGTTGAGTTCTTGCCCGCCGATAATCGCAGTTGCTGCTTGCTTGACCTGCTCTACATCTGAGCCTAGTTGTTCAGACATTTCTGCGAGTGCAGCCTTATCAATAATCATTCCTTCTTGTTGCATTTTTATGATTACTGGGAGGAGTGGAAGTTCAATGTCCTCATTTACGTGTCGAGCGCCATGTTTACCGATTTCAGATTCAAAATGTTCGTACAACCGCCAGGTAAAGTCAGCATCGGCAGCAGCGTAAACTCCTGCTTTTTCAATGGGAACTTCGGCCATGGTGATTTGTTTTCGCCCTGTGCCGATAAGGCTTTTGATATCAGTCATTTCGGTCTTAAACAGTTCTAGTACGAGTTGTTTTAGACCAAAAGCACGTCTACCGCAAAGCGCCGCAGCGATCATTGTATCGAAGGTGATATTTTTGACATTAATACCCGCCTCAGCCAACACCATAATGTCGTAGTTGGCGTTGTGGGCGATTTTTTTAGTTTCTGAGCTTTCGAATAATGGCCGTAAGGTCGCCAGAGCATCGGCAATAGGAACTTGATCGCCTGCATTGTGGCCGACCGGGACGTACCATGCGTGTTCTGCTCTTACTGAAAACGATAATCCGACTAGGTTTGCAGTCATGGAATTGAGACTAGTTGTTTCGGTGTCGAAAGCAAATTGACCACTTTTTTTGATAGTTTCGACCACTTGATTTAGATCATTTATATCGGTAATTACCTGGTATTTGCCAAGTGGTTTTTGTTGTGTCTCGATCACGTCAGCTACTGAACCAGCCTCATTTTCATTTATTACCATGCTGATTTGACCATCAGTCGATTTCGGTGCCTCCCAACCGGAAGTTGTTTTGGGTTCTGTTGGCACTGGTCTGCTGCTGATGCGGTCTCCTGACTTAGGCAGTCGATTAGCGACCAGTCGCATCTCGTAGCTCATTAAGGTGCTTATGACGGCTTCGCGATCAAATTCATCTAATCGCGATTTTTTTGGATCGAACGTTATAGGCACATCTCGAACTATAGTGGTTAAAACAAGCGCAGTCGCTGCTGTTTCTCTGTGCTCTTCAAGCAGATATCTTGTCCTTTTTGCGCCCCTTAGGCCTTCGATATTTTCTACCTCTTCGAGTCGATTGAATAGTGAATCGAAATGGCCGAGATTGTTGAGTACAGCCCGTGCTGATTTTTTTCCTACGCCAGGTACACCTGGGATGTTGTCGGAAGAGTCTCCCTCAAGCGCCTTTATTTCAGCGATGAACTCAGGCCCTAGTCCGTCATATCTATCAGCCACAGCTTGTGGATCGTAGATTTTCATATCTCCAAAACCGGTATACATCAATAGAGATGTG
>DBSW01000200.1:0-16743 GCA_002306745.1 Dehalococcoidia bacterium UBA1332
GACGATAATTATCGTACGAGATCTTCACTAAACAACTAAAACCCACATCATTGAAAGAATAGCAATGTCCGATTGGAAATGGACTCAAATAGCAAAACACGACACACTTACGGAAGGTCCAGTCTGGGATGGCTCAGGACTACTGTATAACGAATGCGCAGCCCACAGGACGTTTAGGTGGGATCCTAAAACGCGAGACAGTACTATATGGCGGAAGGACACAGGTGGAGCCAACGGGCAAACATTCGATAGACAGGGACAACTGTATGTTTGCGAGGGGGATGCGCACCGGGTAGTTAAGTTAGATCCGGAGAACCCAACCGAAAACCCCGTTGTGATCAGCAATGACTATCATCGTAATTCATTAAACTGGCCAAACGACATAGCAGTCGACCAAAGAGGCCGAGTGTATTTCACAGACCCTAACTACACAACTGCCCACAATAATCTCGAACATGAATCCGTTTACATGTCTGAACATACTTTTGGAGGTAACTGGAACACTCTGAGAGTCACATACGACACTTACAAACCGAATGGCGTGTTGTTTTCCATAGATCAAAAAACTCTGTTCATAGCAGATACGCCAAACGGAACCAATGATCCAAAACGACTACTGTCTTACCCTGTAAACGACGACGGAACCCTAGGTGAATCACAGGTTTTACATGATTTCGGACACGGACGCAGTATCGATGGGATGACGCTGACCTCAACAGGAAATATTCTTGCAACAGCAGGATCCAAATTAGCTGGACCTGGCCCAATGATTTACGAGTTCGCATCGTCAGGACGTGTAGTAAGCACTCACCCAACTCCCGTGGACAACCCTACCAACTGCACGTTCGGGGGATCATCTCTAAACATTTTGTTCGTAACTTTCTCTGGCGGGGAACTCTACATGGTTGAAGACGTGGGACACACAGGACACTTAGCATACCCTCAACGGCTTTTCTGAACTTAATGTCCTGTGAAAAAATTATGGATATTTATGAAACACTTCCATAGTCATCCCTTTTGACTATGTGAGACACTTAGTCTGAAACCTATAGGCCTGAATTAAATGGTCACCGATAACTCTTTTTGACTCAATGCCTGAACCTTGGAAAATATCGTTGCACGGTGGTCACAGTGGAGAATTCTGTGAACATGGTTATCAGACTCTTCGCCAATTTTTAGATGTTGCAGTTGAATATGGCTATTCAACTTTCGGTCTATCTGCTCATGCTCCGGCCAGCTCCCACAGCACAGATCAGCGATTTCTCTACGAAGATGAAATCTCAGCTGGTCTTACAACAGATGAACTTTCAGACCGATTTTCAAAGTATGCAACCACTTCAGAAGAACTAACTCACCAATATATTGACCGTATCGAAGTGCTACGGGGAGCTGAAGTAGAAGTCGTCCCTGAAGACCGGTTTGCTGCACAGGCCAAGAATCTAGTCAATAGATATAACCTCGATTACATAGTGGGCTCTGTGCACTGGGTAGACGATACGCCATTCGACTTCAACAACAATTATTTCAAGATTGCAGTAAACGGTAGAGGAAATCTCCAACAATTTTTGATCCGATACTACGAACTCGTAGCGACGATGATCGAACAACTAAATCCAGAGGTAATTGGGCACCTAGACCTTCCTAGACTCTTCAGCGAAGGCTCGCCCGAACACGAATCCCAGAAAACAAAACAAGCCATTGACTCCTTACTACAACTGGCTGCCGAAAATGGCACTATTCTGGATCTCAACGTAAGCGCGCTTCGCAAAGGGTTATTGACGCCCTACTGTTCTCCTTGGATAGTCAAACGAGCAAATGAACTTGGAGTTCCTTTCTGTTTTGGAGACGATAGCCACTCAATCGAAGAGGTAGGTGCGTTCCTAGATCAAGGTCGAGACTACCTTTTAGCAAACGGCGTAGAGACCATAACAACCCTCACACGCAGAAACAAAACAATTTCCAAAAAAATTATCCCACTGGTATAGATGAATCAAGAGCGTACTTAACTGTGTCAACTCCCCGACTATAGGAATGTTTATGACGTTGTGCGTTCTCCAGACAAATTACACTGCTTTTTCTAAGAACTCCGAAAGCGGCGTTTTTCAAGTGGGTGTGATGTTGATCGAATTCCATTCCAAAATGTCGACATTTTACGGTGATCTACATTGGGCTAACGCGACGTATCAGTTCCATAAATCTTCGGAGTAATAGATTTGACTTGGATATAACGTTGTTGTTACTCCGGTGCAAGCGCTGAGATTGGCACACGTGGCAAGTACAATACTCAGGGTGTTTTTTGTAAATACCGGTAGGCATAGATGAGCATGAATTACTGTTAGGAACAAGTATTTTACGCTATCAATCACACAGTTTAGAGCAAAATACCTACACAGACGACCTAGGCTGATAAAACGCCAAACGCGACCTCATCCCTCTCTATGCTTTATGCATAGAGAGGGATAATCTAAATTCTCAGAGACAATACAAAAAGTAACAATCAGATAATAAAATAATTACCTATTTGCTAAAACTGGAATCGTAAGCATCATCGGCAACAAAAGACTCGTCTAGCAACTTTTGAGATTTCATCCAAGTAACGAGTGATTCCCATCGTTGACCATCGAACGAACCAACAGGTGCGCCTTCCGATTTCCAAAGGGGCGCCAGAAGTTCTACACCCTCGCGATCGGTCGGTTCATCAATTTCTGCGTCTGGATTCAATGCCAACATCGTATCAACTGATCCCTGAGGGTCTTTAGCGGCCTGTTCATAGCCCTTGTTGAATGCATTAACAAAACGTTCAACAAGATCAGGATTATCTCGAACATTATTCTCTGACGTTACCAAAACAAGTTCATAGTAATTTGGAACTTGCCATTCGTGAGGGTAAATCACGTTTGTTTCAAACCCTTGGTTGCCCATTATGATCGACTCATAAGTCCAATAAACCCCGATAATGGCATCGACTTCTCCCGCCATCAGTCCAGGACTAACGTTCCAACCGAGGTCAACAATCTCAACATCATCAATCGAGGCACCGTCAGCCTCAAGCATGGTTTCAAGCATCGCATCATTCCATGGCAACCCTGGAGTTCCGACTTTCTTACCAGCAAGTTGCCCAGGTGTTTCGATACCCGAAGATTTTAACGTCATTATCGAATTTAGTGGCCGTTGAACAATTCCGGCTACAGCAACAACAGGTACACCTTCCTGACGTGCCTGCAATAAATCTGGTTGATAATAGAACGCAAAATCGCTTTCACCGTTTGCGACTAAACCAAGTATCGCAGCGGGATCTGCAGGAGGTTGGATTGTAACGTTAAGGTTTTCTTCTCCAAAATATCCTTTGCTAACCGCTTCGTATACGCCGACATGATTAGCATTCTGAAACCAGTCAAGGGTAACAACCACATCATTAGATTCCTGAGAATCTCCCGAGCAGGCCACAATGACAACAGCAGTAATTATCGCTAAAAGTAGAACTAACTTATTCATGACTCTCCTAACCGGATAACTCTTTCGGCGGTCGGCGGGTACTTCCTCAATGACCACTTTTCCAAAAACACAATAAGTAGAAAAAATAAAATCGCGACAGTGGACAAAACAGCAATAGCAGCGAATATTCGCGCTGTTTGGAATTGTCCCCCAGCTATCTTGATAAACCATCCTAACCCGGCACTTGATCCGAACCATTCGCCAATCACAGCTCCCACCACTGAGAAAACTGAAGCGACCTTTAAGCCTGCAAAAAAACCAGGTAAGGCAGATGGGATCATCAACTTAAGAAATATTTGAAAAGGAGAAGCTCCTAAAGTCCGAAACATATCAACCATTTCCTGTTCAACTGATCGCAGTCCTTGAACCACATTTATAACAATCGGAAAAAAGGTGAAAAGAACAATTACGATCACTTTAGAATGAATATCAGTGCCAACCCAAATAATTAAAAGCGGGGCAATTGTGATGATCGGTATTGTTTGAGAAGCTATAATGATCGGATAAGTGGCTCGTTCGACAGTTCTCGACCAAACAATCCCTGAAGCCAGCCCTACAGCACACAAAACAGAAATCAAAAATCCAATAACGGTTTCTGAAACCGTTACACCCGTGTGTTTCATCAGAATATCGAAAGAATTGCAGATCTCCATTGCAATCACACTTGGAGGCGGTAACAACCAACTCTGGATATCCATTACATGCACCAGTAATTCCCACAAAATTAAAAGTGCGACCATTACTATTACCGCAGGGATCCATTCGAAAAGCCTGAACCATACCGATGGAGTCATAATCATCTGACAGACTCCTGAGTGTCTAACATTTTGATAATTGCGGACTTCAAACGTAAAAATTCTGGGTCTGTGACGAGATCAAACTTGTAAGACCGGTCATCCAGTACAACAGGTACTTCAGAAATAATATGGCCCGGATTTGAGGCCATTACCACAACGCGGTCAGCGAGAAGTATCGCCTCTTCAACATCATGAGTAACTAGAATCACCGCTTTCTCTGAAGTATCTAAGACTTCCACCAACCAACGTTGTAATTGACGCCGTGAAATCGCATCGAGCGCACCAAAAGGCTCGTCAAGTAAAAGGACAGGATTTTCAGGTAAAACCGCTCGAAGCAAAGCAACTCTCTGTCGCATACCGCCTGAAAGCTGCCAAGGCATATGACCGAGAACATCCGCAATACCAAATTGTTTTGCTAGCTCTAAAACAGATTTATTTGAATTCAGGGTTTTGTGTCCCCTAAGCTCCAATCCCAAGCGGCTGTTTTCCGCAACCGTTCTCCAGGGCAACAAAAGATCCCTCTGCTGCAAATAAGAAATGCTTCCTAATCGTTCTATTCGAGTAACTAGACCATCTGAAGTAATCGTGCCTGATCGTGGTTGAAGAACGCCGGAAATAACGTTTAATAGCGTGCTCTTGCCACACCCCGATGGTCCTACTATCGCAATAAATTCACCTCGACCAACGCTAATACTTACGTTGTCAAGAATCGGCAAATTGGCGTAATCGAAGCCAACTTCTGATACCTGGAGCAAAGCGCCAGAATTTAGACCAGACTCCGTTGAAGCCGTTTTCGAAGGTATTTTACTCGAGCCCACCTTCACTACACTTTCACCAAATCATTCGTTACGACTGGGTAATTAGCGTTTAGATGAGGCCCGCGAGCCAATTTCCTACGCTGGAATTACCCAGATCAGGTTCAAGGGTTGACAGAGTATTTACGTCTGCCCTCTCAGCCCGGCTACCCGAGCTCCCCAAGTACTAACCAAAGTTAAAATAGATCCTTTGCAGTACTTACGAAGTAAAGCTTCGTATTCATTAGTCTGACTGTGAATCAAATGCATGTCAAATATTAAAAAGTCGTAAATGGATACTGGGTTTGCGACAGATAGAGGTGACCGATAGAATGCGATTAAACCTATAATCAACCCTCAGAACAATGAAGGAATATTCAGCAAATTTTGGGAACCAAATCGCTTTCACCAAAGGATAATTTCGCTAGGGCAATACGATGTCCGGATAGCGAGATAAACCTTAGTGCGGCAAGCTTGTACGCAGCATCTAGCGAATCCCCAAATATTGATGTGATTGCATATCAAGGTCGGATTGCACAACTTGGCAAGCGCGTCAAAGCTATTCTGGCGCCTCAGCACAATAGTTACGACGTCGCAAGCGCAATACACGAGATATTATTCGATCAGGCAGAATTCAAAGGTGACTCGAAAAACTACTTCGACCCAAAAAACAGTCATTTGAACGAAGTTATGGAACGGCGCAAAGGAAACCCTGTAGCCCTGTCGATTCTTTACATTGAAGTGGCCCGAGTAGCCGGCATTCAGGTCAACGGAATCGCATTAAGAAAACACTTCGTTGTAGCAGTCGGAACAGGTGACGACAAAATCTATGTCGACCCATTTCACAAAGGAGGACTTTTATCAAGAAAAGAGTGCCTTGCCAGTATTTTTGGGGAAGGTAACCTCAAGAATTCAGACAACGATGAACTTGAGCGCAAATTCCTTAAACCTACTTCCAAACGTGCAATCATCCGCCGCCTACTCAGTAACTTAAAGGTGGCGCACGAAAAACATAAAAATTATGAATTAGCCCTATCCGCATCCGAGCGTATCCAACTCATCGACCCAGCCAACCTTAACAATCTAAGTGACTTGGCGCACCTACAGACTAAAGTAGGCAACTTCGGAGATGCCGTCGACTCGTTGACTCAATTCCTCGAACGGTCACCAGCAGGGACAAACACTGAGCAGGCTGTCACAGCACTCGAAAAGCTCAGGGAATTGACTGCGCAGACTGAGAGAAAAACTGGCGAGTAGCCAGCACTCAGCAAAAAACGATCCCAAACAATAAAAGGGAATCGATACAATCAATTTTCATCTGATCGAGTTATATCGGGACTTCTATCAATTTGTAACTATACTTGACAGCTCAATCTCAACCCAAAATCTGGATTTGTGATCGTTGCGGTAAAGAACTCATCGATCTCCACTGCAAACTGCGCTGCGACAGCTGCGGATTTATGCGTGACTGTAGCGATCCATAACCATCAAGTTTCAAAAATGTCTCGACTTTAACCAATACATAAAAACGTATATCCCTATCTTAAAGCGTATCCATAAAAATAGTAAAACTTACCTCTGGAGCTAATGATATTCGCATGAGAGTAAAAGCTCTTTATATTCTGGCGGGATTGGTGTTTATAGTTATGGCATCAGTTACAGCATGCTCAAATGAGCAGCCTATTACGCCTACTACCCAAAGCTTACCTCAACAAACGGCTTCTGAAGCCATCGAACTCTCAAGACTGGCGATGTCTAATGTAAAAAGCTTCAGGTTCCAATTTACGCACGAAATCGGTCAAACCATAATTGCCTTAGGATTGGAACTCACAAAGGCCGGAGGCTTAGTAGCCCCGAATGGAATAAATATTGAAGCTGAGGCCAATCTCGGGCGGGCGTTTGTCAAAATCGAAGCAGCCGTAATTGACGAAGAAACATGGATGACGAATCCACTAACGGGTGTATGGTCCGAAATTGCACCTGAAAATAGTCCATTTTCTTTCATCGACCCAGTGAAAATGGTCTCAGACATTCTCGCCGAAACTAAGCAAGCGGAGTATGTTAAATACACATCTTCGAATAAAGAACTGCTCATAAAAGGGTCATTGCCTGCTAGTTCGTTGGAAAATCTAGTAGGTTCAGTCGACCGCTATAGTGAACCGCTTGTCTTTCTAAATATAGAGACAGAAACTATGTTGCTTAAACGTGTAGCAATACGCGGTATGGTTCAACCTGAAGACGACCCGGATACCGTACGAATCATAACCTTTTCCGACTTCAACAAGACTGTATCCATCAAAAGACCAACCTAATCGATGCGTGCGTATTTCAGTCGGATAATCTCTCCATACAAACTTCTACTACCGTTATGTTTCGGAGTATTCATCGCAGCGGACGACCAGACCGTAGTGGTAACCCTTCTACCAGAAATGCTCTCCGATCTTCGAGTGGGAGTAAACGAGCTGGATCGCGCTTCATGGTCTATAACGGGATACCTGATTGGGTACACAGCAGCAATGCCACTAATGGGTCGAATATCAGACCGTACCGGATATCGCTCATCCTTTTTACTCGCAATGGTGGTTTTCACTATAGGTTCTTCTCTAGTAGCCCTTTCACCTGAAATACCACGCTTGTTATACGGTGGTGACCCACAATACAACTGGCTTGTTGGCGCAAGAGTATTCCAAGCTATAGGCGGAGGAGCGCTTATACCGATAACCATCGCGGCATCAGGAGAACTAGTTAATAAAAAACACCGCGCAATTGCCTACGGAATGATCGGAGCGAGCGCCGAAGCTGGAGCTGTAACCGGTCCCTTATGGGGTGGAGGCATCACTACATTGTTATCTTGGCAATGGGCGTTCTGGCTGAATATACCTTTAGCGCTACTAGTTATAATTTTTGTCCTTCGAATACCCAAAGGTAACCAAAATAGCAAAAAAGTCGATTTCTTAGCTGCTTCCATATTCGCTGCAGCACTCACTACATCCACTTTAGGCCTTATTCGCATTGGTAACCCTGATGCATTAATGTCAGGTTACTTGGCGACGGCGGTGATTTTAGTGACAGTGTTGGTCATATTAAATCGCCGCGCAGAAAACCCACTTTTCCCAAAATATGTGTTCAAAATTGCTTCTTCGAATTACTCCAACTTAACTCATTTCCTAATAGGTGCGGTAATAATTATTGGAATGATCACCGTTCCCCTAATGGCCGCTTCAGTTTTCGGTAAATCAACACTTGAAGGTGGACTTCAATTGTTAAGACTCACCATTGCTATAGGTGTTGGAGCAATTGCAGGAGGTTATTTAACGCGTTCCTTCGGTGCGCGCACACCTGCATTAGTCGGTTTATTAATCTCGGCAGGCGGATTCATGCTACTGTCTTCCTGGACAACTGAAACTAAAGAGCCCGAGATTACGGCACACCTTATTTGCGCTGGATTAGGTCTTGGAATGTTAGTTTCGCCAATAACAGAATCTGCGCTGTGGGGTGTCAGCACCGGCGAACGCGGTGCTGCATCGGCATTACTCTCAGTGTCACGAATGTCAGGTATGACTGCAGGTCTAGCCGTGATTACGGCGTTGGGTACCATGCAATTTACAGAACTAGTAGTAAATTTACCGGCATTTTCACTTGATATTAATGATCAAAAACAGATAGTGAAAGCTGCAAGTGATGCTGGATTTACAGTATTTACTAATTTCTACAGATACGCTGCCGTTTTGTTGGTTATCGCGATCGTTCCAGCCTGGTTTATGACAATCAACCGATCAGACATCTAATACGATATACGAGTTAGCAGCCACAAATTGACGCCTAACTAAAAAAATCTGGGATTCTAAGGGCGAATTTGTCTGATATCTCACATCAAAATCAGTTATACGCTACTAGTCGGCCGACCCTTTAGGGTTACGTTTATGCTCTGCCATTCGCTCTGCCTCCAACCTCTCAAGATCGTAAGATCCGTGATCTACATATGACATAGCATCCGCAAGAGCCGAATGCCCCGCCTTTTCCCGAATTGCTGTGTGCATCAATTGACATACACGACGATAATCTGGGTGACCTTGTTGTGCAGTTCGGAGCTCGAGCAAATGAAAAGCCTCTCTAGCGTTAAATTGCATCGAATATCGCAATTTAAATCCAAAAGGGACAACATACTGTGCTACATCCGCTCCGTGCTCGTTCATGACTGTATCGTAGAAATCCTTAATACGTCCCATCGCATCATCCCAACGCTGGCCCCATCCCACCTCAGCGATTGCTGGTGGAGTCAAGTAACCATGCTTAATTCCAAGGCGTTGCCAATCGATAGTCAACATACGATGACGCTGTAGATCACGGAAACTACCAAAGTCCGACAGAATATCGAATCGATAGAAAGAGCGCTCCATTCCTCTTCCAGGCTTATGCCGACGATTTTCCCGCTTACCAACGTAAGCCCGGATGATCTCATTTTTGGTAGATTCATCCATATTTTCCACGATTTTCTGGAGCTGTGTATCTGGAAGATCTGTAGACGCATATAGTGCGGCGGCGGCAATTTTGTTTTCAGCGTCACGATCCCAATCAACCAAAGTTACCTCATCAGTATTATCAGGATTTACATCTATCCTAGAGGTGATCCGCTCAATAGCCTCGTGGTTCTGTTGAAAATACCCAGACCATGCTCCACCGCGATCCGGCAAATCAACACGCTTCAAAAAAGAAGGTATTACTTTTCGTAATTCCTCTAGCATCATGCGGGCATAAGTACGTGCCTCTTCTAAGGGATGACTATTCATCCTGACAAGCATCGCCTCGAATGCTTGACCAGAACCAAATATTCCGACATTTGAAGTTGTAGATGCAGGAAGCAATCCGCGTGCCGAATCACACGCTTTAGCCTTAATTGAAGCTTGATAAATAAACTGAGAATCACCCTGCTGACGAGGGAATCGACTTTCAAAATAAGGGACGCAAGTATGAACTAAATCCGAATATTCATCAAACAACCAGTCAATGACCGCAGTATATTCGGCGTTGAGAGGTCCTGCTGCAATCTCAGGAGGTGCAACATAACGATATCTTTC
Organism: Dehalococcoidia bacterium UBA1332; assembly: GCA_002306745.1. GTDB lineage: Bacteria > Chloroflexota > Dehalococcoidia > Lucifugimonadales > Lucifugimonadaceae > Lucifugimonas. The sequence continues at coordinate 10,165 of DBSW01000200.1, forward strand.
GCCGAGTTTCTGGTCATAGAAAATATAACGGGTAGATTGTTCTAGGTACGCGGCGAGTCGGCCCCATTCTAAAATCTTAGTTAATATGTTCGAAGCCTGCTCACATGCAATATGCGCTCCACCTAATTGCGCCACAGAGTCGTCTCCGTATTGTGAAAAAACCCTGTCATAGAGTCGCTCTGCCCGATCAAGTGAAACAATCGACTGGCTTTCACTTTCCCCGGAGAGTTGATCTATAGGAATATCTGGCTGATCGTAGAACTCATCAAGAAAAAGTCGCCTTAGCGACTTTGGCGACCGACTATATCGAGCGAAAAGGGCACCCTTAACAACCTCTGGTAGATTCACAAGCGCGAAAACTGGACTGTCAATATTTGTAAAAAAACGGCCCAATATCGAGCGTTCTTCAGTCGTGAATTCTTCCCGTACGTACATGGTCCGTATACCTAACTACTGCCACGCATTGAATGCGCAGAGGAGTCTGCCTACACCGTCACCACTATCTTTATTGACAGTGGTGAAAAGATCATAAATTTCGTCCTAAATCTATAGCATCAAACGGGCAGGGTTCTCTAGTGCCTTCTGAAATTCGCCCAGCAACATTGCCGCTTCAGCTCCGTCACCAACACGATGGTCAGCAGAAATCGTTGCATTCATAGCGAGGCCAACTACAATTTGACCATCCTTAACAACTGGCTTCTCTTTGACCGCACCTACTGCGATGATCCCAGCGTTAGATGGGACTATAATCGCGGCGAAAGTATCTGTCCCGAACATACCTAGATTAGAGGTCCCAAAGGTACCTTGAGTCATCTCAGCTTGAGTAAGACTTCCACCTTTGCCTCGCGCTCGTGCACCCAAATCGCGAACTGCGCGTGAAATCTCAATAAGTGACATATTCTGGATAGCAAGTACAGCAGGAACTATCAAGCCCTCTTCCAGAGCAATAGCAACGCCGAGGTTGATATCAGAGTTACCAACGAGTTTATCGCCACTAAAAGTAGAATTCCATTTCGGATACTTCAATAGCGCCATAGTAATAGCTTTGAGTACCATATCGTTGACTGAAACTGTATCGCCATCGCCTTGATCCGTCAGAGCATCGTTCAACTGGCTACGGAACATCATAGCTGGTTCCATGTTCACTTCGTGCGTCACATAGTAGTGAGGGGCTTCAGTCTTAGATTTCACCGTTACACGGGCGATCGCCTGTCGCATTGAAGTAAGCGGAATATCTGAACCGTCGACCACCACCGGCGCACGACCACCAGACACTGCGAAACTAGGTGATGGTGTAAAGTTTTCTACGTCAGATTTCGTTATTCGCCCACCCGGACCTGTGCCAGGCACTTCAGCAATGTTTATGCCTTTTTCATACGCGATTTTGCGAGCAATCGGTGAAGCTTTGACTCGACCATCTGATACAGCTAATGACACAGGGGCAGGAGGTGAATTATCAGAAGTAGTCTGCGCAGGTTCCGGTTTAGGATCCTCCGCAACTGGTACAGGCTTTTCAGAATTTAAGCTTTTAGCCTCAGTTGTAGACTGGACTTCTGGCAGTTCGTCGGCAGCATCACCGATAAAAGCAATAATTGTTCCAACCGGTACGAGTGTTCCTTCTGGAACAACTATTTTGCGGAGCAAGCCGTCGGCGTAGGCTTCCATCTCAACAACCGTTTTGTCGGTTTCGATTTCTGCAAGTTTATCACCACGGTTGACCGAGTCTCCCTCAGCCATTAGCCATTTTGCGATAGTACCTTCTGTCATATCGGCACCCATCGAAGGCATTGTCACTTCACTGATCAAATCTGCGCTCCTGCGTTAACAATTGGCTCGCGTAAATTAAATTTATATACCCGCGAAAATATATTGTAAAAAATACCTTGATAGAGATTACACAAGAATCAAGCAAAGGTGACTATAAATGTAAACCAATAGAGGCGGTATACCGTCTCTATTGGCAGAAATTTGTTTTACTCAGCGTTCGCTAATTCGACTATTACGAGTCATCTTTGCGTTCACTCTCGCCCTACGGGCATTCACCCGCTTCATAATAGGTTTACGATTGAGTTTGGCATGCTCGGTCTCCGCAGCCATTTTCATATATGAATCAAAACGTGCCTGAGATAGATCTCCGTTAGATATCGCTTCAACGACTTTACAATCTGGCTCGTTCTCGTGACTGCAATCATTAAATCTACAGGTTCCAATGTATTTCTCCACTTCAGTGAACACCTTCGCTATAGCCGGTTCACTACCGGAAACTAAAACTATGGACCGAATACCTGGTGTGTCTATTAGAACTCCACCACCGGGAAGTGGCAGTAACTGGCGCGTTACCGTAGTGTGACGACCTCTATTGTCAGTACTACGAATTTCACGAGTCTCCATAACATGCGAACCTAACAAGTAGTTGACTAGGGTAGATTTCCCAACCCCAGATGCACCGATAAACACCACGGTTGATCCACGTTCTGTATACACACTTAAAGAATCTGTCCCATCGCCGGTTATACCGCTAACCGGAAACACTTCAACGCCCGGAGCGGATTCCATCACTTTTGCGATAACGACTTCCACTGCTTGGTTGTCAAGTAGATCGGTTTTGGAGATAACAATTACGGGTCTAGCACCACTTCCCCAAACTAGCGCGATCTCTCTTTCCAACCTTCCGATATTTATATAGGTCGCTGCTTGAACAACAAAAACTGACGTGACATTCGCTGCCAAAACCTGCTCATCTGTTTGATCTTTACTACGATTCGCCCGCTTACGAGAGAGTAATGAAGTCCTAGGTAGAATTGTATCGATAACATCGGGATCGCTTCCTTGACCCTCGCGAACTAAAACCCAATCTCCTACAGTCGGTTGGATAAATTCACTATCCACTTCGACAGCCTGGGCACGCGGTGAGGTTGTACTTACAGCGCGGTAATTTGAAGACACACCATGAACAAAGGTTGAAATGCCATCTACTCTAGCAACGCGTCCTGGAATTAATTCTGGTTCACTGGAAACTATTTTTTCGAATCGTCGCTGAACAGGATCAGTGAGACCATACTGAGCGAGATTCGCGAGGGAAAAAGAAAAAGGTGATCTAGAAGGTCTGTTTTGTTTATTCTGGTTTGGATTAGACAGATTCAAAGCTGATATCGCTCAAAGCAGTTTGGTGCAAAACTAAAGACCATAGCCATCTTTTACAGCTTTGAGAATGTCTTGTGCATCAGTAAGTACTTCGCGCTCCAGACCACGGTTATAAGGCCATGGCACATCGTCCGATCCGACTCGCATAATTGGGCCATCAAGCCAATCGGACGCCTGCTCCTGAACTTCAGCCGCAACTTCGGCCATAACGCCACCAGTTCGACGTGCGTTGTCTATAACGATTAGTTTGTTTGTCTTCTGGACTGATGAAAAAATTGTGTCGAAGTCAATCGGGCTAAGAGTACGGAGATCAATAATTTCTACTGAAATGCCTCTCGCAGCCAGTTCATCAGCTGCCTGATTCAATGGCCGCATGCCGTAGCCGTAGGAGATAAGAGTCAGATCATCTCCCTGGCGCGTAACAATTGCTTTACCGATCTCGACCTCGTAATACTCCTCAGGTATTTCGCCTTTAGATCCATATAGAAGAGCTGGCTCAGCTATTACCACAGGATTATCGTCCTTGATAGCCGACCGCATAAGACCAAGCGCATCATAAGGTGTAGACGGGCAAACAACTTTCATTCCTGGAACTTCTGCCAGCCAGGTTTCAAAACTCTGAGAATGGGTGGCTCCAAGCTGAACACCTGCGCCAGTTGGCGCCCTAATAACCATCGGCACACTAATTTGTCCACCAGACATATACCGAATGTTCGCTGCCATATTCACTATTTGATCAAACGCAACAAGGGTAAAAGACATTGACATGAACTCGACAACTGGGCGTAACCCCGCAGCAGCGGCACCAATTCCAGCGCCAAGAAACGCTTGTTCGGAGATAGGGGTGTCTTTAATGCGTTGCGGTCCGTACTTTTTTAAGAATCCATCTGTCACAGCATATGCGCCGCCGTATTCCCCTATGTCTTCACCCATAATGAAGACACGCGGATCAGTATCCAGAGCTTCTTCAAGCCCACGCTTCAACGCTTCTCTTAAATCAACTTCTATCATTTAGATTTACGCGAACACATCAGTGGCAATTTCAGTCGGATCAGGTTCAGGGCTTTGTTCCGCAAATTGAACAGCTTCTTTTATCTGTTTATCTACCTCTGCCTCTATTTTTTCGATTTGCGAAGGTGTCGCAATACCTTGATTTATTAGCATTAACGGAAAGGTACTTAGCGGATCACGTTGTTCCCATTCTCCTACCTCTTCTTGACCTCGATACTTCTGTCCATCAGCAAGAGAATGTCCTACAAACCTGAATGTTTTCGCTTCGATAAATTGAGGACCTTCCCCAGATCGTATGCGAGATACTGCTGCTTCTGTAAGCTCACGAACAGCAAGTACATCCATACCGTCCACCTCCGCAGCTGGTATACCGTAGGTAGCCATACCCGGATAAAAATCTATGCCTCCTGCCCGAACGCGCTCAATCGATGATCCCATTCCATACATGTTGTTTTCTAGAAAAAATAAAACCGGAAGCTTCCAAATGGCCGCCAAATTCATCGTTTCGTGGTACAGACCCTGATTTGTAGAACCATCTCCAAAGAAACAGATCGTTAGTCCATCGGTTCCTTCGTATTGCTGAGCTAGGGCCAGACCAGCTGCTAAAGGAAGTTGCCCAGCTACAATCGCGTGCCCACCCATAAATCTCTTTGCAGCATCAAAGATGTGCATTGATCCACCTTTACCCTTGGATGTTCCAGTCGCGCGACCAAAAAGTTCGGCCATACAGCGATTTACATCAACACCACGTGCAAGTGCATGTCCATGATCACGATAATGACTGACAATGTAATCATCGGCACGGAGAGCAGAAATAGCACCAACCCCTGCTGCTTCCTGACCTATATAAAGGTGCAGAAAACCTCTAATCATGCCTTTAGAATAATTTTCACCACACGCAAGCTCAAATTGGCGTATGAGATACATCTGACGAAATAAGTCGAGATGATCGATGTTCCCTACCACGCCACTTTCGCCTAGACCCTTTGAGACACCCGCGCCGTTCCTAGAGGACTTAACCTGCTTGGATGAGGTTCTGGAGCTGGATTTTGTTGAAATGGCCATAAATTATGTGAAGCAATCAAACAAACTATCATCGCCGACTAATCAAGTCTGCTGGCTGTCTCCAAAGTACGTAAGGAGGCGATCATTCTACCGGAAAAAATTAAAATACCCATTATGAGATCAGTCTTGAATAGAAAATTTTGCAGCGCGTAAGACATTTACCAACAACATCGAAATCGTCATTGGGCCAACACCACCAGGAACAGGAGTAATTGCAGAAGCAACATCAACTACCTCTGCAAACTGAACATCGCCTGTAAGCCGATAACCACGGTTTCTGGTGGAATCTTCAACTCTCGAAACACCTACATCTACCACCACAGCTCCAGGTTTTACCATATCAGCCCCAATGGCTCCAGGATAACCAGCCGCGGCTATAAGCACATCGGCTTGACGCGTTTCTATGCCGATATCCTTAGTACCCGTGTGGCAGACAGTTACCGTTGCGTTCGCCCCTATCCCTTTCTGTAATAACAAAGCAGTCAACGGCATTCCTACTAGCTTACTTCGTCCAACAATTACCACCTTCGCACCATTAGTATCGACGCCTTCCTCAATCAAAAGACGCTGTACACCAAGCGGGGTTGCAGGAGCAAATCTAGTCTGACCTAGCACCAACAATCCAGCATTTTCAGGATGAAGTCCATCCACATCTTTCATAGGGTCAATCGATAAGATTATAGTGTCCTCATCAATGTGTTTAGGTAAGGGGAGCTGAACAAGAATTCCGTGCACTTTAGGATCGTTATTTAATCGTTCAATTATTTCGAGAAGTTCAGCTTGAGAAATCGATGCATCCTTAAGAATAGTCTCTGAAGAGATACCTACTTTTTCGCAAGCGCGTTCTTTTCCCTTTACGTATGAATGCGATGCAGGGTCATCACCAACAAGTATCACTGTCAACCTAGGTGCATAACCGTTAATTTTTTGGAATTCATCTATACCGCCTGCCACCTCGTCGTGGACTCGTGCGGCAACAGCTTTGCCGTCAATAATTCTCGCTGTCACTTTTCTTAACTCCCCCCGGACGAACAAGTAATAAGCGGTTTACAGGCCTTGCAAGGAATAACTTGGGTGACGAAAATCGTAATTCTACTTTCAATCCTAACCCATAATCACTATAAGCAGTATCATTCGCGATATGCTTCATATATGCACTACAGGCATTGCGCCGGAGGAAATGATCGAATGATATACACCGGAATTGATCTAATCGAGATCCCTAGAGTTGCCGGTGTTCTAGAACGATATCCAAAGCGATTTCTAGAAAAAGTATTTACCGAAAATGAACAGCAATACGCGCGTAGGCGAGCTCCGCAACTTGCAAGTAGATTCGCTGCAAAAGAAGCAGTTATGAAA
>DBSW01000200.1:17055-18573 GCA_002306745.1 Dehalococcoidia bacterium UBA1332
GCTGCAAAAGAAGCAGTTATGAAACTGCTGGGCACAGGCATTAGAGGAGTTCCATGGAAATCTATTGAAGTAACTCGCAAGCGTGGCGGACCACCAGAAATAATATTGCATGGTCCTGCCAAAGCACGTGCAGATAAGATGGGAATAACTCGAATTGCGTTGAGTCTTTCCCACTCTAGAGACTTCGCAACTGCTTCTGCTATAGGTGAAGCACGTGACAATGCGTGGAAGCCATGAAGTTAGTAACTGCAGACCAAATGTACGCCATAGAAAATTCGTCAGTCCAAGCAGGCGTTTCGATTGATGAGTTGATGGAAAATGCAGGTTTTGAAATTGCATCTGCCGCTCGTGATCAATGGGATAAACCGAAAGAAATTTTCGGTAAACGCATAACCATTTTGATTGGGCCTGGTAATAACGGATCAGATGGTTTTATCGCTGGTCGATATCTCTCGATATGGGGAGCGAAAGTAACAGCCGTACTATGTTCAAACCGAGACCAAGTCGATCTCAAGCGAGAACTCGCTGAACAAGCAAATGTAAAAGTCATCGACGGAACTACTAAGTTGGGTAGAAATGAATTTACTACTACTTTAAAGAACTCAAATCTCGTGATCGATGCTGTATTCGGAACGGGCAAATCTAGACCAATAGAAAGGCATTCACTTATAGCGTCAATACTATTTGACGTTGCCAAATCAGCAATACCAGTAATTGCGCTTGATTTACCCACTGGACTTAATCCAGATACTGGGGAATTCGACGTCGCAGGGCTACCAGCTGACTTAACTTTAATGCTTGGCTACCCAAAACTAGGCGTCGCTCTATCACAAGAGCCTTCTGCGATCGGCCAAACATCTGTCCTTGATATCGGAATCCCTCATGGTTTGGATTTGCAAGTGCCTTGCGAGCTAATCACAGAACAAATGGCAGCCGAGTTACTACCAGAACGACCAACCAGTGGTCACAAAAACACATTTGGTTCAACTACGATTCTGGCTGGTTCTCAACACTATTTAGGTGCCGTGACAATGGCAACTGAGGCAGCGGTCAGATCCGGTAACGGTCTCACTTTCGTCGCCACACCTGATCCTGCATATATCCAAATAGCAGGTAATATCCCTGAGGCGATGTATACATCACTTCCGACTACCTCGAGTGGTGATCTTGTCGTAAATTCCGCTGTAAAAATCTCACTCGAACTTATTACCCGGGCGTCATCTGTGGTAATTGGACCTGGCCTTGGCAATGATACTTCTACAGCTGAATTTCTCTACAAGATCCTCGAAAATGTCCCTGACAACAAGCCGTTGGTACTAGACGCTGACGCGCTTAACATGTTGTCCAAATCACACCTATGGTGGCAACGATTTTCGATTAACGCAGCTCTTACTCCACACCCAGGTGAGTTAAGTCGGCTTATGAAAATATCGATATCCGAAATACAATCAAACCGAATCGAGACAGCGACTGAAGCCGCAAGAATGTTCAACAAAGTAGTAATCCTTAAAGGAGCAG
>DBSW01000189.1 GCA_002306745.1 Dehalococcoidia bacterium UBA1332
AGGCTTTGTTTACGGCATGGCAATCGTCGACTACACTCCACGAAATATCTAGTGATTTAGGCGATGATTTGATTGAAAAGGCTCATCTTCTTGAAAAACGTGAGTTACCTCCGTCAAATCAATCTCGACAGATCGAGGACATTAAGCAGTGTGTGGCTAGATTAAGGGAGCGGCATTTCAGGAAAGAAAAAAAGCGACAAACCGAACGCTTGAAGGAGATGAAAAGTGATGAGGCGAAAGAATTTTTAGAAGAAAAATCTCTTCTTCCGAATGAAAATCTTCGCAAAGTAATGACAGGGCGGGCATAAATGGCACGGACCACCCGAGCTTCAGATAGTAACGAAGACCAACTGCAGGACCTTGTGAATGCAGGAGGCTTGTTGCTGACCAACAGTAGTACAAATATTGATGGGGAAACGACTGAAGATGATGATACTGGTGATCGTGCAACTCCCACCGTTTTGCGTTCGGCTGCGGTAGCTGCGAGTGCGTCTGAATTGGATTCTTGGGGATCCAGTCATGCAGAGGGGCGTTCTTCATTAAATTTTAATCCGTCAGTAGAAGAGTCTGAGATTTCTGACGATCCTGTTCGCATGTATCTCCGTGAAATCGGGCGCGTGGATCTTTTGACTGCTCAAGATGAACGGGTTTTGGCCCGTGGTATGGAGATATCTCAGCGACTTGCTGATATTCAAGCTGAAATGGCCGCCCAAACAGGGCGCATGCCAAGTGCTGCTGACATAACGCTCCACTTACTCAAGCGTGTAGGATCGCTCAGTATTACAGCGGAAACAGTTGCAGGGTTTCTTGGAATGCCGAAGGGCATGACATTGGGGACACTTCTTGGTATCCCTGAAATACGTGCTCTGATTGACGGTCCAAACAACGAAGAACTATCGGCATTCTTATCTGATGCGTTCAATTGCGATGTACAGCAATCTCAGGACATGGTTCGCGATTTATCAATTGATTCATCTTTGATTGCTCCAGAAACATTGGATGCTATTGATGCTGATCCTCGGCTGGAATCTTTGGGCGACAATGCAGAGACTGACGACTATTATGATCAGTTAGTTGTTTATGAATTCCTTTTTGGAGCTCATTTCTCACGCATTGAAGATCAGGCAGAGCGCTCGGAGCGTCATCTTGCTGAGGCAAATCTTCGATTAGTAGTTTCCGTCGCGAAGAAGTACATGGGTCGTGGTATGTCATTGCTGGATCTTATCCAGGAAGGCAATATCGGTTTAATTCGTGCGGTAGAGAAATTCGACTATCGTAAGGGTTATAAATTCAGTACTTACGCAACTTGGTGGATTCGTCAGGCAATCACACGTTCTATTGCTGATCAGGCTAGAACAATTCGTATACCAGTTCACATGGTAGAGACTATTAACAAATTGTTGCGTGTAAGTCGACGATTAGTGCAAGAGTATGGAAGAGAACCTACTTTTGAAGAAATCGCTCGGGACATGGAGCTGCCGACGGAACGAGTTAGAGAGATACTCAAAATTTCTCAAGGCCCCATTTCACTTGAGACACCCGTAGGCGAAGAGGAAGATTCCTCGCTTGGAGATTTCATTCCCGATGATGACGCTGATGCGCCAGTTGATGCGGCGTCTTACCAACTTTTGAAGGAACAAGTAGACGACATTCTCGATTCAATTAGCCATCGTGAGCGACGGGTTCTGCAATTACGGTTTGGGCTAGAAGATGGCAGAAGCCGTACATTAGAAGAGGTAGGACTCGAGTTTGGAGTCACGCGAGAGCGCATTCGTCAGATAGAGGCAAAAGCGTTACGTAAACTTAGGCATCCAACACGATCAAAGAAACTTCGCGACTTTCTAGAGTAACTGATTCGTTCTATTTGAATTAATGTCTGGGTTTCGTAAAAAGATTAATTACTATTCCGGTTATTGAGTTTTATTTCGGTCTTAAAATGTGTTTATTCTAATTCATATTGTTCTACTAGCTTTTATGAGGTTTATTATTTCCTAGTAAATAGATAATAATCGAATACTTCATAATATTGATATATTTGAATTGACTGATAGGATAATCGGGTGGCTTAGTTCGCTATTTATATGGGCTTAGTCTGCTACCAAGTCCAGACTGTTGGAAATTTATGACAACGGCAGAAACTATCACTGAAATTAGAGACATAGTTTTCATAGTTTTTTTGATTGTGGCACTGATTGCGCTTGTTCTTGGATTGATATTTTCGATACGACTTTACTATCGGATAAATCGTTTCATTGATCGCTTAGAGCATGTTGTTGATAGGTTCGAAGGTGCATTTACCCGTGTAATTGAGGCAAGACAGATGGTCGAAGAGGTAACTCTCGTTCTGAAACCACTTGCTAAAGGACTTGGCATATTTGGGGCTTTTACGGGGATTGGGAAAATGTTTAAGCGAGGCTCAATGAGTAATGCGGATACTGATGAAAAAGTTTCATGAGGAAGTTTTTTCGCTAGCTACGTTTCGTAGGCGACCATGTTTGAGGCATTGCCAAGAGGTGTGTGATGGCTGAAAAAGATGGAGGAGGTGGTGGTTTTCTGCTCGGGATTTTGCTGGGTGCTGTTGGAGGTTTCGTTGCCGGAATGATATTAGCGCCTAAATCTGGTGAAGAGACACGAGCGTATATTATTGATCAGGGTAGGGAATGGCGCGACAAAGCAGATGAATTGACCTCTGCGACTCGGGAACGTATGACCGCGGCCGCAAGTGAAGGGCGGATTGCTGCATCTCGTATGAGAGAAAGCGGCACCTTCGATGATTTGGATCTTGATGACGAGGATCTTTAACTTTATTTTTCGTTAAGACTGCTGAGGATATTTATTGTTTAGTTATCTGGCCGAAAGCCCTTTTGCTCCAGGGTAACTACCAAATACCCTAAGGGTTGAAGTGAGCTTGCGAAGCTGTTTGAGGGCCCCCTGGATATTTTCATCTTCAATATGGCCTTCGAAATCAATCAGGAAAATGTAGTTTCCTATCCCTTTTCCTGTTGGGCGCGACTCTATTTTTACGAGATTTATATTTCTATCCGCAAATGCTCTCAATGCGTCAAATAGCGAGCCTGGGGCATCAGGTCGATCGAAATCGAATGCTATAGAAGTTTTGTCTGCTATTTTTGAAATCAAACCGCTAGAGCTCAACACCGCAAATCTCGTTACGTTATTTTTTCGATCTTGAATTTTATGAGCTATTACAGGTAGTCCAGCAAGTTCGGCGGCGCGCAGAGGACCTATAGCTGCTGTCCTATCATCAGCATCTTTCAGATCTGTTACAGCAAGAGCTGTACTAGCGGTAGGAACTTGTTCTGCATGTTGGAGTTTCGTTGACAGGAATTCACGGCACTGAATTAAAGCTTCCTGCTTAGACATTACGATCTGTATATCTTTCAACTTTACGCCTGGTCTAGTTATTAGGCAGTGGTTAATAGGAAGCATAAGCTCGCCAATAATGTGAGCCTTTTTAGAGGAAATCAGGTAATCAACAACTTCTATAACCGTACCTCCTAGTGAATTCTCAATTGGAAGCACTGCTTCATCGACTTGATTATTTTCCAAGGCTGCGGCTACCAGCTGTAAAGACGGGAATGCAAGTCGAGTTTTGTTAGGCGCATGTAAATAGCATGCCTCGTCTGTATATGTACCTTCCGGTCCGAGAAAAGCGATCGTTGTAGACATTTTCACCTCAGTTCAGTGAGTATTTCCCACAGTTCTGCAGTTGAATTCGTTGATGACAGTGCGATTATTTCGTCTTCGGCCTCAATTACAGAATCGTTGTCAAGGGATTTTGTGTGCCCATCTGTATTGATCAGTAGTATGATTTTGGTTCCATACGGTAGTCGTGTATCTGTTAGTTTGTTACCTACAACTGTACCCGACGCCGGGATTTTTATTGCTATTAGTTCTACCGAACGATCAGCAAGCGGCATAAGTCTGATTAACGGATGAGTAGGTAATGCTGTGGTGAGATTAGCCAAAACAAGATCCGTAGCACTGACAACTAGATCAATTCCAGCTAGATCGAACAGTGCGGCATTTTCAGGTGTATGCGCTACGGCGATTGTACGAGGTACTTTGAATTGTAATTTGGCTAGTTGGCATGTGGCTAGATTAACTTCATCAGAGTTGGTGGCTGCAATTAGTACATCAGCTCTTGATAGTCCCGCTTCCTTAAGAGCAGATGGTTGGGTAGCGTCTCCTACCGTTGCAACCATGCCCAGTTCTCGTTGAACCTCATTCACGGCTTCTTCACTATGGTCTATTACGTAAACCTCATGCCCTTCGTTGATAAGGGAGGATGCTAGCGGTATGCCAACTTTACCGGCGCCGACAATAACAAGATACATATTTTGTTAGCCCAATTCTGAGAGATGCGTGACCAACTGGTCGCTGGCCAGGTTTGATTTGTTGATTGTCGTAATTCCTAATGATTCGTGCAGTACTCTCGATCCTTCGCCCTTTACTGCAGTAATAACTTTCTCGACCCCAAAGACTATTTTTGCTCGTTGTGCTGTTAGTCCGTTTAGTGAGTCGTTTCCTGTTGTTGCAATGAATGCGTCCGCATCTACGATGCCTGCGTCAACCATAGAGGAAGCTTTAGATCCGTCTTTATGAATAAAGATTATTGAACCGGAATCTACACGATTGCGCGGGATGAGAGAGACCGCATGTGGGTCTTTTTCAATCACGGTTACGCGGTGACCGATATCGCTTAGTTTTTGTGCAAGAGTGGAGCCAACATGACCGGCTCCCAAAATGATCACATTCATATTTACTGGATTGGGTTTTGAATAATATTTTATTGATGACTTTACACTGTACGTTAGAAAATTGCGTTAAATTCGACCGCTACGAGAAATTCTGCCTTGTGTTCGTTCTGCACTGTTATGCTCACGCCACAAAATTACATCGCATGGGGCATGTTCTAATATGTACGGTATGTCCTTTCCTAGGGAAAACGGTCCGTATTCTCTAGGGTAAGAAGCACCAATTACGACTGCATCAGCGTCTCTCGTGATCACCTCGTGGATAACTGCAGGCCCCGTTTCGCGAGCCTGAAGCAGTTGGGTGTCTATGTCACTTCGAGGTAATCTTGCCAGCCGCTCGGATCTATTTAGAATCTGCTCCCCGCGTGCAAGTTGATCATCGACTTCAGCGTCTAAAGGGAGTGACCTAGCTACTTTTATTACGTAGATAATGAAGAGATGACCACGTTCGACTCGAACTATATCGGCCGCTCGTGTAACGGTGTGTATGTCTGAAGGGTCGTCAGTAACGACAGCGATTACGCGATTGAAGGGCACTTTTAATACTTTTAATTGCTTAGATGTTGCTATGGTCGGTTTCGGTGTGTGGTTTCATGACTTAATTGAGTGAATTTGATCATGTTAGTTGGTTATACGGTTAACCAGATCGTCTCTGCCGGCTACCACTAGTATGTCCCCCTTCCTAAGTTCCTCATCAGAATCAGGACTTAGTGTTATATCATTGCCACGTTTAAGTGCAACTATAGCTATACCGTATTTATCCCGAGCGCTAGCGAATCCTGCATCTTCAAGTGTCATATTTGTGAATCTATCAGGGACTTCTAGCCTGCTGACGCCAAAAGCATCTGCTAACTCCATGTATTCTTGTACGTCTGGATTAAATAGACTGTGAGCAAGTTGGCTGCCCATTTCTTCTTCGGCGTGAATTATTCGATGGCATCCTACGCGTTTAAGTGTGTTTCCATGGAGTGTGCTATGGGCACGGCCAACGATGAACGGAAGGCTCATTGTTTGGAATAGAACGCTGACCATGATGCTGGCTTCGATGTTTGCACCAATACCAACGATACCAATGTCAAAGTTGTGAACACCTAGTTCGCGCAGAACTGATTCTTGTGTAGCGTCTCCGGCCACAGGATAAGTTACGTCACCCATAAGACCCTGAACTCGTTCGGGATTGATATCGATTGCCATTACGTCATGTCCAAGTTGGTATAGCGTTCGGGCGACATTACCGCCAAAACGTCCTAACCCAACTACCACAACTTGTTGCTTATTTTTCATATGGATTTGGTCACAAGATACTGATCTCTACAGCTAAAATATAAATAGTTTTACACGCAACCGCTATCCGGTAACGACCACCCACACGCTAAAGTGAGCTTGGAATCTATTGTACTGCTATCGTTGAAGATCATCTTCGAATAGTCACTTGATTCGTAGGTTTTGGTTTGTTGAGTTGTTTTTATAGCTCACACTTATGTTGATAACTATGGATGAGTAGTAGGGACAGTTTTTATTCGGTTAGCATTTTGGACTGGATGTGAAGTCGAATGATTATTAGCAATCTTATTTCGAACAAATTTCGTTGGAGCCTTTAAGTTTAGTTTCAAATAGTTTTCGTGAGATTCTCGAAACCGAGGGTAGATTTTTGACTGCTGTCGAGATCGAAACATCGCGCGGTTTGTTAATGGCCGAGGCTTCGCGTAAGACTGCTGAACTTGCGAAATCGCTCTCAGAATTTAATCAGATTGATTTGGTTTGTTTAACTGATAATCCGGGTGGTAATCCACATATTCGTCCTGAGGTTCTTGGTCAAGATCTGTTATTCCGTGGTCGTGATGTAGTTATCAACTTGTCATGCAAAGATTACAACCGTAACGGTATTGAAAGTCGTTTATGGGCGCTTGGCAGTCAAGGGTTTACTAATGTTTTAGCCCTTTCTGGAGATTATCCAATAGGTGGATTTAAAGGACAGGCGCAACCGGTTTTTGATATTGATTCAGTTGGGCTACTTCAACTTATGTCAGAGATGAACGAGGGCTTACCCAATCGTATGTGGGGTTCCGTAGGTCGTGAAGACCGACTTGAGAGGACTAATTTTTTTGCAGGTTGCGCGATTAGCCCGTTTAAAAAATTTGAAGGCGAGCTAATGACTCAGTACTTCAAGTTAGCGATGAAGGTCCGTTCAGGAGCTAGATTTGCAGTCACTCAAATTGGATACGATTCTCGCAAATTATCTGAGCTTCACACATACGTTAATTCGAATAATAT
>DBSW01000072.1 GCA_002306745.1 Dehalococcoidia bacterium UBA1332
TGCGGTGGCTCAGGATTTGTAGAGGCTATCGGCAGTTACCTGCTAGATTTAGGAATGGGCTACGACGATATTAGAACCGAGAGATTCGGGCCTTGAAAAGATAAACCAGAGAATTGACCGAGTTTAAGCGTATGCTCGCGGGCTACCGGGATAGGTCCCACCAGCATTCAACGCCAAGTTACCACCATCCATAGGTAACAGTGCACCGGTTACAAAACTCGAAGCATCTGAAGCGAGAAAAATTGCCGGCCCCTTGATCTCTTCAGGATTTCCAAGTCTTCCCATTGGAATTCCGCCTAGAAATGTGCCTTCTAGCTCAGGCACCGCCTTAACCCGTTGGCGTAATTTATCGTTCCATACCTGTGCAGGCAATATGGCGTTTACACGCACGCCACGAGAAGACCATTCGGTGGATAATTCACGCGTCATCTGTATCCCGGCACCCATCGCCATTCCATAAGGTGTATGGCCACGTCCAAGAGAATTCCAGCCTCCTATTGATCCGAAATTTATGATCGACCCTTTACCCTGGCTAAGCATACGACGACCAGCCTCCTGACAAGAGACAAACCGTCCCACTACTAGATTGTTTAACACTTCTTCTAAGGTCTCAACAGGTAAATCTTCCGGATGACCCATATGCCCTTCTCCGGCTACATTACCTACGATGTCGATCCGACCGAATTCTTTATCAATGGACTCGTATAGCGATCTGACTTGAGCAGAATTAGAGACGTCGCAATTTATGGCAATCGCCCTTTGACCTAATTTCTCAATTTCACCAGCAGTCACTTCGGCCCCCACTAAGTTTAGGTCAGCCAGCACAAGATCTGCCCCGGATTCAGCGAACCCAAGAGCCATCTGTCGCCCCAATCCACTGGCGGCACCGGAAACCATTGCAATACGACCTGAAAGATCGAATATTGGGTGACTCAAAACACTACCTCCAAAGAAAAGCTACTTGACTGGCGAAAAATCTGCAGCGTACATGATCATGTTTTGCATAGTGATCGGCGACACACCTGAATCAGGAGGCCAACCTATGGAAGCAAATTGCTTACGAGCTTCAATCCGATGCTCAAAGCTTTCATAAGCCCACATGTGTGCAAGCTGATTGACACCTCCGATATCTGATGACCAGATGCCAACCGGTTGAGCCAACTTCATGCGAGCTTCTATCTTCGGTTCCCAAGCCTCATATACCTTTGGAATAGCACCAACTGGATATCGATATAAGCGAAGCTCAAACAGAGGACCAATTTTACGCTCTCGATCAAACTGCGGTAAAAAGGGGGCCGGCATGAAAATATCTACCTCCTGCTTCTCCACAATACCTTTGTTCGGTGGTGGCCATATTCCATCTTTAATTACCTGAGATCGAACGTCCGTTCGCTCATTAAGATCCTTGTATTCCCATATATGTAAGACCCTGTTCAATGGTCCAACCTCTGTATGAAAATATCCAACCAAAGGAGAATATTCGAGCCTCTTCTCCATCATAGGTTCAGTATTTTGATAGTACTGGGGGAGCGAACCGGGTCTCAGATCGTAGGTTCTAAATTCGTGAATCATTCTTTCGGCCTCAAACTAACTGCTAAATATCCGAATTTGCACTCAAGGTATCACCATAAACATTTTGAGTTAACTTCAAGTACATCAATCTATCTATTGTTAAGTATCTATTCTTAACAACACTTATGACTAAAATGGCACGATCTCAACAACAGTCGAAAAAATTACTACATGAAATCAACAAATCGCCCTACGCCTAAATTTGACTGGTTCGTCCCGATTGACGGCGACGGCAAACACATTGGTACTGTTACCGCAGAAAGACCTCCGAATTTCGAATACCTGCGCCAAGTAGTTCAAACAGCAGAGGATACTGGATACTACAGCCTCCTAATACCAACTCGTTTTGCGAATGGGCTTTTCGAAGAGTCTGCACCCCTTGCCGAAACATGGACCACCTCTACGGCTTTGGCGGCGGTGACAAAAAAAATCCGATTCTTAGTCGCTGTGAGACCCGGGTTTATATCCCCAGGCATGTGGGCACAAATGGCTTCCGCTTTCAGCAATATTTCTAATGGGCGACTAGATATCAACATCGTACCTGGTGGGATACAAGGAGATTTTGAACGACTTGGTATACGTTCAAATCACACCGAAAGATATGAGCTAGCTAGCGAATTTATAGAAGCATCCAAGCTGTTGTGGGAAGATCCAAAACCTATCGACTACAAAGGAGAAGTCATCGAACTGGACCAGGCCATGGTTTCACCTAGTCCGATCGGATGTGGTCCCCGATGGTATTTAGGCGGTGCATCGGAAAACGCACTAAACCTCGCTGGTCTCCATGCTGACAATCTTCTTATGTGGATTCAGCCGATCGCCCAAATTGCTGAACTTATGGGACGTGCAAGGAAGAGTTTTGAAGCAAACAATCGAATTTCAGAGTTTGGTCTCCGCACGCACATAATCGTCAGAGACACTGAATCACAGGCTTGGGAAGCCGCAGAAGAATTACTATCAAAGGCAACTAGCACAGTCAGACAACAACGCCAAGTATCATTCTCCGGAACAGCTATGGTTGGTCAAAAAGCACAGTCTCGTTCATATGAAGACCACAGAGTAGGAAAACGACTTTGGAACGGTATTTCAACCGTACGCGTCAACTGCGGTACTGCCATAGTGGGTAACCCGCAACAAGTGGCAAATGAACTAATGGAGTACTGGCAATTAGGAATCGATGAGTTCATCCTATCTGGGTACCCACACCTCGAAGAAGCGAAACGCGTCGGAGAAACCGTCGTTCCGTTAATTAAAGAAACGCTGGCA
>DBSW01000127.1 GCA_002306745.1 Dehalococcoidia bacterium UBA1332
AGGACTCCTCAGTTCAAGTTCAGTTGGAGCGGGAGACGAGGATCGAACTCGCGACCCTTTGCTTGGGAAGCAAATGCTCTACCACTGAGCTACTCCCGCTCTAATCTCCAACTACCTATCCATAAATTTTATCGAGTAGTTTGGCATAAAAGTGATTGAACAACAGGTCAACTCTCACTTTATCGGCAATAAATCATTTACTCACACTGAGGTCAAACGATGGGAATGTAGTTTGGATCAGGGATTCATTACCCCCAACCTTAAATCATCAAGAACCTCACGTATTTCGTCGTATCTAACTGCACGGTGATCTGAACCAATAACTGTGCTCTTCTGGATGATTATCCCTATAAGCCCCCCATCCATATCGAATAAGCCACCACCACTCATACCATTAGTTACATCTGCGTCAAAACCGTAAGTCGAAACCTCACCAGGCATAATGTTCCACCAAGTGGATATGTGACCAAAGCTTGTCATCGGCACGTTTGTCGAGACTTGATTAACATAACCAATTGCCGTCACAGGGCTGCCAATTAATCCACTTGAGGTCCACTCGTCTCCGTTCCAAGTAGACCCTTCCGATATTTCTACGATCGATTCATTGCCATCGGAATCATACTTAAGCAGCGCTAAGTCACGCGTTTTATCCCAGCCTTGAACGACGGCAGTAACCGTACCAACGCCCGGGATAGAAGCTTGAACTGTACTCCTACCTGAGATTACATGTTCGGCCGTCAACAACTCACCTGCAGCGATCACGACAGCGGAGCCTTTCGCAAGACCTGCGTCTATCCATACGACATGATTTTTGACATCTATGCCACCCGAAAACAACTGATGGAAATCAGATCCGCTAAGTCCTTTTGGACCAACAGGCCCCATTTCACCTTGAGGCCCAATCTCGCCTTTTTCACCATCCACTCCCGGCTCGCCTTGCGGACCTGTTAAGCCGATCTCACCTTTTTCACCATCCACTCCCGGCTCGCCTTGCGGACCTTGTGGACCGGTATCACCTTTTTGCCCTTTGGGTCCTAAATCTCCCTTTTCGCCATCCACTCCTGATTCACCTTGTGGACCTTGGGGCCCGGTTGCCCCAACCGGACCAGTCAAACCTATGGGGCCTGCATCCCCAACGATACCATCTTGACCAGCTGGACCGGGTGGACCTGGCACCCCTTGGGGACCTTGTGGGCCAAGATCGCCCTGTGGACCTGTAGCGCCCATATCACCTTGACAGGCAAGCAAAGCAATAAACACAAGGGTGGAAATGAGTAATCGTATAGCGAATTTCATATTGTTATGACTTTTTTGTTAATGATAATCACTTCAACATAGCAGTGATCTGTCACGAACAATGTCAAAGTATCTATAACAATAAGTAAACAATCTCCATCTTACGCAAATCCAAGTTAAAAAATTCCTCTTCTATCATTCCTAACATAAAATCACTTTATGCCAAAAAACACTAACCTATTCTGGCTAGACCTAGAAATGACAGGTCTAGGAGAGGATCAGGTAATTGTAGAAATTGCCTCGTTGGTAACTGACGCAAACCTGAACATCCTAGCTGAAGGACCAGAAATCGCGATTCACCGTACACCCGAAGAACTAGACAATATGGAAGAGTGGCCTGCCAAGCAACACAGCAAATCGGGGTTGCTTGCACGTATTAAGGATTCAGATATAAATATTGGGGAAGCGGAAAGACAAACTCTAAAGTTTCTAAAAAAATGGGGTACAAAAGGTAAAATACCGGTTTGCGGCAACTCTATTTGGGTAGATCGGCGCTTCCTACACAAGGAAATGCCTAAATTAGAAAACTATCTCCACTACCGCATGGTCGATGTGTCTTCATTAAAGGAAATCGTCGAACGCTGGTACCCTCAGTCTATAAGACCTCCTGCAAAAAAGAATAGTCACCTCGCAATGAACGACATCAAAGAGAGCGTCGCAGAACTTAAGTGGTACCGAGATCACATATTCAAAGACTTAGTCAAAGACAATAACGCATAATCTCAATTAAAAATTCATCAATTGATTATTGAACGCTATATCCACCATCGATTGGGATAGACACCCCAGAAACAAATTGTGATGCTTCTGAGGCTAAATAAATAGCGGTCCCGGCAAGATCGTTCGGCTGACCCCAACGCCCGGCGGGGGTACGCCCTTCAATAGCAGCATAACGATCAGGAAAAAGTCTGCCAAAATCGTCCGTCATCTCGGTGACGATCCAACCAGGCAATATAGCGTTTACCTGCACACTGTACTTGGCGTAAGCGATTGCACAACTCTTGGTATATTGAACCACCCCACCCTTACTAGCAGCATACGCAGATGCATACGGTGACCCAAAAATCGACGTCATCGAGCCAATGTTAATGATCTTTCCGCCGCCTCGCTCTTTCAGTAGCGGAAATGCTAGAGACGTGACGCTATGCATACTAGTTAAATTTGTATCGATGACGTCCTGCCAATCTTCTTCCGACAGAAGATGCGGCTCTTCAGCACGTTTATTTGTACCAGCGTTATTAACGACAATATCAATTCCACCAAACTGCGCGACTGAAGTATCAAGTGCCGCTTGAATTGAGGAGCGATCAGTTACATCGCACTCTAAAGCTAGCACGCGATCGCCGAAGCCAGATTCGCTGATCTCTGAAAACGCTGAATCGAGCTTAGATCTGGTACGAGCAGCGAGTACCACTGAGGCTCCACTTCCAATAAATCCCTTCGCTATACCAAGACCAATTCCACCATTACCGCCTGTTACGAAAGCTACCTTATCTTTCAAATTGAACATTCTGATCATTTCACTAATAAAACCAATTTAGATAATCAAATTATCTCAGAATCAATTAGGACAAGTGAAATACGGTAGTTGTCTATGAAATCGGGTTATTATCCAAAGAATCCCAAATCTATATCGAAACTAGGCGTATAAATTAAGCCCATCGATCTAATATTAGTTTGTAAAGCTCAATTCTCAATTAGTAATAACTAGATATGAAAAATCTACCTAACCCTTTCGGTATGCCTGAAGCGCTCGATGGTGTTCGGGTTCTCGACTGTTCCCAAATTCTTGCTGGACCGTTTTGCAGCATGCTGCTCGCAGATATGGGCGCAGATGTAATCAAGATAGAAAAACCCAACGGAGGTGACGACACACGCCGAATGGGACCACCTTTCATCGATACCGAATCTGCGGCCTTCCTTGCGATGAACCGCAACAAACGAAGCATTGTTCTTAACTTTAAAGATCCACTGGGTGTTGAAGCAATGAAACGCTTGGTAAGCAGCGCCGACATAATTATTGAGAATTACCGGACTGGCGTTATGGATAGGCTTGGTCTGGGTTACGAAGATCTCAAGGCAATTAACCCTGGAATCATATACTGCTCAATATCAGGATTCGGTAGAACAGGTCCATACGCCAACCGTGGAGGTTATGACCTAATTGCTCAGGCAATGAGTGGAATCATGAGCTTCACAGGAGTACCCGGCATGCCTCCAGTGAAAGCCGGTGTACCCATCGCTGATATGAACGCTGGTATGTTCTCTGTCTACGGTATCCTCACCGCTTACATTAACAAACTGAAGACTGGACAAGGCCAGTACTTAGAAATTTCTCTACTCGAAGCGGCTCTGGCATATACCGTGTGGGAATCAGCAGGCTACTTTGCTACAGGCGAAGTAGCGGGCCCATTGGGATCTTCCCACCGTAACTCGGCACCCTATCAAGCTTTGGCGACCAGCGACGGCTATATTGTTGTTGGGGCTCCAAACCAACCAAACTGGGAGAGACTTGCGAAAGCATTCGGATGTGAGGAATTAATAAGTCGTCAAGAGTACAAGGACAATTCAGGTAGGTTAATAAACCGTGAAAAACTCGAGACAGAACTTGAAATAGCTACACGGAAAAAGTCGACAGATGAGTGGTTGGATATTCTAGAAAAAGCAGGAGTACCAGCTGGACCGATTCTGAATATGGAGCAAATCTGGAACGACCCGCAGATCCTAGACCGCGGTATGGAAACGGTCCTTGAACATCCAACTGCCGGCGCGATAAAAAATATTGGTGTCGCTGCAAAACTCTACTCGACACCCGGTAGGATCACTCGCCCTGCACCTGTGCTAGGCCAACACACCCGTGAAGTTCTTTTAGATGCCGGCTACACTACCACCCAAATAGATGCCCTGATTGAATCTGATGCAATCAGCACGAAAGACATGTAACTCACCATTACACTTTAATTATTTATCGAACTGAGCTCGTATGTAGTTCACGAGATGCCACATTTCACTTTCAGAAAGTACACCTTCTTGACCTGGCATACCCGCGTTCGATATTCCATCTCGGACGAACTCATAAATAATCGTGTCGCTGTGAAGCGGAACATGAATAATAAGATTAGCGGGTTCTTTCGGTAAACTGGAGCCAACTGGACCGTCGCCTAGCCCGGTATCTCCGTGGCAAGATGCACATACATCAAAGTAGATCGGCTCTCCAATCTCCACAGACTCCGCAGTAGGTGGGAAGGGATTCCTCAATTCATCTGCCAACCCCAATCGAAGCACCTCAACGTTTAGCACAAGGAACAATCCAATAACCACAAGCGTAATACCTGGGAACGTCAGCGAAGATTGAATATTTCCAGTTCCGAAGAGCACAGGTAAAAACCTTTTACGCATTGATAAAAATACGATCATTGCACCAATAAGAAGCACCTGAATTCCAAAGAGTAAATTAGTGGTGTCAGTATCAGGTGCAATGGCGTCTCCTGCAGTTGAAGCAGAACCCGCTTTAAACCTAAATGCTGTTCGAGAATCGAACGCATCCGGTCGCTGAACGACCACCTCTGCCTGATACTCGCCAACGATGTTAAGAGGAGCATCTCGTAACTCCCAAACACCATCTCCACTGTATTCAAGTGAAACGAGAGGCTCACCCAAATCATCGTCCAAAAACTTGAGCCTAATACGAACGTCTACGGCATTGTAAATAGGATCACCATTCGGTTTTGTAATTTGAACAGTGACATTATTCTTTCCAACCTCCGCAGGCTCGACAAAAATGTCGAACACAGTACCATCATCACTGTCCTGAAAGCTGACTCGATCATCAAAACCAAAGCCCATCCGGCCCGCATACTGACGCGCCGGTTCCAGGCTTGCCAACCAACCAACTACAACAAAAATTACAACAATAATCGAAGTTTCAAAAAACAAAGATTTTTTGAAAGCCCATTCGCCGCCCATTCCGAAGTGCCTGACAATGTGAAATCCATTAACAGCAGCCAAAGTAAATAGTGGAACCATTAACACGACTTTTGCGACTAGGAACCAGCCATATGGAGTTGGCACCGCAGATAGTGTTGTAACCTGCATATAGCTGGAGAAAAATCCGGTGACAATAAGAATCCATGCACTCAAAAATGCGATCAGTGTGAACCGAGAAACTGACGTCTTCAGAAATTCTGATAGATTGCTCGACGACATCTCGCGTAAATGAACTGGAACTGTAATCGCTAAATAAATCACACCACCTAGCCAAACCATCGCAGCAATCAAGTGTATGAAGTCTGTAGAGACTGCCAGTATCTTTATGTCTGAATCAGAAGCAGCATTATGGCTACTGGCTGAGATCAAACCTACAAATACGAGACCTAAAACCATTACAAGTGGCGCCAGCACCGAATCACCAACTAGTGAACTCTCATCTTCATTCCCATCGATTTCCTGAGTTACAAATTGGCTTCGACGAGCTAGAACAAACAGAATTAGAATGCCAAATACTGTGATCAACCTAAAAAACCACAGTCGCCCCCAATTACTATCGAATACGACAGATCTCAACACTTCGAAATCGAGTGAAAAAACAGATTCCCCTGAAACCAAAGCACTTTGCTGAAAAAGTTGACCAAAGATTGCAAGCAAAATCACGGACAGAGCAACGATCGAAAATCTTGACCAAACCACAGACCCAGCCACTGCACTCCCCTGCCAGCTATCCTTCGAAAAGTCTCCAAATATCACCGGCACACCAACAAAAGTCTCAAATGCAATTCCACCTAACACGATTGCGGCCGCAAGAAAAATAAGCCAACGCAACCAAGGGTCTGCAACAGTCTGCAGCAAAGGCTGCTCAACAGTGCCAATCTGTGCGCCTGCAGATATAGGTTCACCAACCGAAAACACGTAGGACCCAATCACTTTATGACCATCGATCGCAGAAAGATTTTTCCAAACGACTGTGTACGTGCCGTCATCGAGTGGCGGCAGGCTAACTGACATTGCTGTAAGTTCAGATGAGTCTCTATAAGAATCGCCAAGGTCAACCTGCTCTGCTTCGGAATTGAGAACAGTTACTACACTGAAAGAATCTTCGATTGGCTCGCTGTACCAAATGATCACCCTATCGGGCGAATCAACAAGTTCGCTATTCGGAGCGGGTAAAGCACGGATCTGGTTTGCGTGGGCATTGACCTTCTCTATGAAAGTATTTCCACCAACGAACAGCGTTAGAAACACGACTAATCCAATAAGAAATCGCGATATAACCGCTTTATTACCAACAAGTCGGCTCAACTTTTTCGTTTCGCCCTTCGTTTTTTTCGACGTTGTTCCTTTTCTTTACTGGCTCTCCATGACAGCCACCCTAACCCAACCAGCAGTGCGCCTATCCCGCCGAAAACAATCGCCTCATCATAAGGTCCCAATACGCCATGAAGCAGCGGCAAACTGATTATTCCATTAGACATCAGTGCCATTTATTACTACCCACACTTTCACGCTTTTTGCCTGATCGCTGAAACGCCAACCCACCAAAAACTAAACCAAAAACGCCCAAGACCAGAGCAATCAAACCCAAAACTCTAGAAATAGAAGCGTAACTTGCGGCGTCAGCGGCATTAGCACTCGCTTCATTAGCGGCAGCAAACGCACCTCGTGCTGCATTTTCTGTTTCTCGTGAAGCAGCAAGTTGAACCGGAAACTGAAAGTCATTTGCTGAAATGACTTCATCGAATGTCGTATTACTCGACTCAAAGCTTGCGTCGACTTTCTGTCCGTAAATCTCACCGAAAAATCTGAAGTTGTACGACCCAGGTGAGGTTGGAATGAACTCAGATTTATAGTGACCGGGATCTCCCAAGGTTTCTTTCAGATCCATAATTTTCGATACAGACGAAGCTACGTGCGTCACCTCGACCTGAAGAGTACTGATCCCGCTAACAGCGTCCGAAGCCGAATGCACATTACTACCTTTCATCGACTCAGACATGCCAAGAGGGCCGCTCATGATTACTGTAGCCTCAGACATCATGTTCGAAAATCTAACTGTAGTGCCCGTTTGAATCATTGCCATATCTGGGCGGAAGCCACTCTCATGAATTTCAATCACAGTTACGTCAACTGCGGGGTTATCATGCCCCACAATAATCGATCCTTGTATTTCGATCGGATGTGCGTGGAAGGGAACAGTAAGTTCTTCGAAGTCATGAGTAAATGTGAAATCATAATTTTCACCCAAAGCAAGTTCATCGACAAACACACCGCCGTGTGAGACAAGGTCGATTTCTCCATTACTCTCTGTATCCGTGGCACCGCCATGACTGTGGTCTCCATGATCATGATCATCATGTCCGTCTTTTACGAGTGAAGTAACACGAATAGAGACACCGTTCATTATTCCTTCAATGGCAGGCTCATGAACAAACCCAACCACAAAATTGTAATCTCCGACATCTCTACCCTCATGAGCGAAAGCAGTTGTGTTGCCGAAGAAAGTGAATGCGACGATGAGCAAAAGTACGACGCACATGCGCCAACCAAAAATAGACATTTGTTGCTCCGAAACAAATAAGGGACCGAAATACATCATTCCGGTCCACATAAACCAAAAATTAAGTTAAGAGGCAGTTCTGGGCGGTCTATATAGAGGAGCTATAACGTCATCGTCTGGTGGAGAAATATCTACTGTATATACAGTAACGGTTTGTCCTATAAATGTCGGATGTAGCATCTCTAAAGCAGCACCATCAAATGAACCTATAGCATAGCTGGAGCTAATCGATGTCGACAATATGGACGTGCCATCTCCGAAACTTTCAAAATCCAATTCAGTATGATCATGAGCAGTAAGAAAGTGCTCGTGATCCTGAATGTAATTTCCAGTAAATATATGGGAGTGAGCAGGCGAACGGTCGACATAATGGTGATCAATCGCAGGGCCAATTACGGGTGTGAGTAACGCAAGCACCATCAATCCCGGGACCAAACTAATGGCGAGAGACAAAATCACACGCTTAGACTTTATTGTTATTCGTATGATCAAAAAAATTGCCGTTACGATCTTGCACAATCCATACATAAGTCTATCGGTTACATGTGATTAGGATGAAACTAATTTAAACCTAGGCAAATCAAATTACTTTAATAAACAGTAAGGAATCATCAAAATTGACCGATAACACCACAAAAAGTACCGGTGGTGAAATTGTTAGAGACCGACTCATCGCCGAAGGCGTACCCTATCTTGTCGGTATTCCAGGACACGGCATCATTGCGATGCTCGATGCTTTCCGCACAAGTCAAGACAAGATAAAAATACTACAAGTCCGTCATGAACAGAGCGCCGTTCATCTAGCAGATGGATACTACCGTGTATCCGGCAAACCATTAGCTGTATTCACATCGATAGGGCCTGGAGCTCTGAACACAGCCGTCGGTCTAGGGGCAAGTTATGTCGATTCAACTGCAGTACTTGTCATTTCAGGAGAGACTCACACTTACATGGAAGGAAGAGGTGTACTACAGGAAATCGAACGAAAACAACCCGCAGACGTACCAACAGCCCTAGAACCACTTGTAAAAGCAAGCTACAGACCCAAAAACCAACACGAGCTTTTCCAAGACCTAACAAGTGCTTTCAAAGAAATGCGGTCCGGGCGACCCGGACCGACATTTGTGAGCCTGCCTATGGATGTTCAAGCTGAGTCCAGTGATGTGCCCGCAGCGGTCAAACAAAAATTAACAAATCTCAACTCTGGTGCCTCAATTGATACATCAAAAATAGCGGCTGCGGTCGATCTTTTTTCTACTTCAAAGCGTCCTGTTATCGTAGCTGGAGGTGGCGTCACTCTAGCAAACGCGGAAGATGTTCTATTAGAACTCGCTGAGAGAACAGGCGCTGCAGTAGTGACCACCCTCCAAGGAAAGGGGTGCTTCCCTGAAGACCATAAGTTATACGGCTGGCATCTTGGTACCAAAGGAACCTCGATCGGCAACGCACTTACAACTAACGCGGATGTAATCCTCGCAATTGGTACAAGATTCACTGATCAAGTCTCATCATCATTTAGAGGAGGCGTCACATTCTCGCTTGAAAAAACAAAACTAATCCAGATAGACATAGATTCACGCGAACTCGGAAAGAATTACGACATAGATATTGGAATTCAAGGAGATGCCAAAAAGGTTCTAACCGAGATAAACGGTCAGATAAAAGAAAAAAAACATTCGATCAATTACATATCAAGTAAATATTTTTCTGAAATACAGCAGCTAAGAGCCAGATGGTTAAACGAAATATCCCATCTAAAAAATTCGAAAGCCTCACCTCCGACTGTACCACGCGTATACAAAGAGCTAAGGCAAGTTCTAGATAGAGACGCTATTGTTGTCACCTCTTCAGGGCATGCACAAGCTTGCGTCCTAGAATTCCCTTTTTATGAACCAAAAACAAACCTCACTTCCGGTGGTTTCTCAACTATGGGCTGGTCATATCCAGCAGCCCTTGGTGCAAAATTAGCTGCTCCAGAAAAACAAGTGGTAGCAGTAATCGGCGATGGAGATTTCATGATGACCATGCAGGAAATGGCAACTGCCATGGAGTATGGAATCAAAGTAGTTGTAGTTCTACTCAACAACTACGGCTGGTACTCCATTCGTGATCTACAAATGGCTGAATTTGGTGAAGATCGCGCAATCGGCATCGATTGGAAAGACAAGACGTCTCCCGACTTCGCAGCCATCGCTAAAGGATTCGGACTCTACTCAGAATCGATTGAACAATATGAAGATATACAAGGAGCTATAAGTCGAGCTTTAAACCACAAAGGACCCTCTTTAGTTGAAGTAAAAGTCGCACGCGATTTTCCAGATTCTGGCAGCACAGTAGTTGGCTGGTGGGACGTACCAATCCCGACCTACATCAAAGGTCGTAGATTAAGGTACGTACAAGCGCGAAACGAAATTCAACCGCCACCTACCGACTAATTGTCACAGGTTGCCCCCAAACTGTAATAAATACTGAGAGAGCGATCAAATTCTAAATTACCTAGATAATTACCCGTTCAATTATTTATTGGAATCCAAAACGTACAGATCATGTCAAGAAAAACATGCGGAAAATTTTAGAACAAGATACGATTCCAAAAAGATACTGATCATCACATACGAGAAATTCATAAACTAAACATGGCAGCCAGAATCAACAGAGCAATTGAGCTACTCGAACAGGATCAACCCATCTACTACGATGGCGGTCATACTGGGCATATCCTTACCTATGAACAAGGTCTCAAAGATGCGCATACATGGGCGGACTATATCAACGTCGGAATGGAGCACGGAGCGTTCGACATGACCGGCTTAGATAACTATATGAAAGGGCTTATAGATGGTGGCCCAACAGCGAGCGGACATCGCACTCCTCCGATCATAGTGGAAGCACCAGTAGAAGGATCTTCTGAGGAGATCATCAGATTTAATGCTTGGCAGTTCCGTATGATTTTGGCTCGAGGTGTACACGGGATTTTACTGTGTCAGGCCGAAACTCCCGACGCTGTACGAGCTTTCATAGAATCATGTAGGTACCCTATCAACATGGAAGGGGTAGGTTATGGCCTCGAACGTGGAACACGGGGAGTAGGTTCGCAGCCGTCTTCGGCTCCTGTCTGGGGAGTAGACGCCGAAAGTTACGTAGACAAGGCGGATCCCTGGCCTCTTAATCCTGATGGAGAATTACTACTAGGTGTAAAAATCGAGACGGTTCGCGCACTTACAAATTGTGAACAAACTCTTTCAGTACCCGGACTTGGATTTGCCGAATGGGGTCCTGGCGATCTTCACATGTCATTTGGGATTAAACGAGAAGCTGGCGAACCGCTTGATCCACGGCTAGAAGAGGCTAGAGAACGGGTAAAAAATGCCTGCAAACAAAACGGGCTTGCATTCCTTGACGGCTGCACACCTGAAAACATAACCGACAAAATAAGCGAAGGTGTCAGAGTAGTTGCCGGGCACCGAAAAGATACAGCAGATGTCGGCAGGCATCACACCAAACGGATGATGCCTGTCGGTTAATCAGACTCGGAGACACCTAAGAACCGCCAGACATCATCCGTTTGATGTGATTCAGAAAAAACTTTCGCCACTAAGCTTGTATAAAAACAAACCACCTAGTCGCAATTGCCCAGCTTCTATAGCCGAAGACTTTTTGTAAACATAAGATGGCTACAACTCAATTTCATCGATTGCTTTACGAAATATCTCGGGTAACTCAACAGATTGATAGTCATCATCGCGCTCGCGCTTGCCCTGAATATCATGATGATTATGACTGTGGTTTGACTCAACCTCACTACAGTTCTCGTCTATGAAAATTGGAAGAGATATATGAATCGCGAGAGCAATAGCGGCAGCAACATCAGTAGAAACGTAAGTCGGTTTAGAAGACAACTGAGACCCTGAATCAGGCTGAGGCTCTAGTCGAAGTCTGGCTGCAATCCATCCTTGCTTAACCATGGAAAGAATTAGGCTTGAAATGCGCATTCCCGAGGCACAGGCAACTGCAGTTACCAAATGATGTTCTCCACATCTATCAGACGAAAGACCTCTTATTTCTAACTCAATTTTTTTAGCAACTTCTAATGGAAAACTAAGCTTAAATTTCGTTTCTGTTTCATCATTTAAGAAAAGTAGATCCGTCGAATTATCTGTTTCATTAAATGAAAAATCACCAGGGACAACTTTTATCAATCGCCAATATCCTTTTTACATACGCATTATTTATTTTTTACCAACAAATAATTCCATTCATGCATATATATCTTTGTTGAATAGTCTACAAAATGTAGTGGAACAATCAATACCAAAATGGTAAGGAATTATTTAAATCCAAAAAAATACTCACTTGTTCAATGTACGAATTAGTCAACATTATCCACAAAAATACTCTCAATTATTCTTGTATTCATTGCCGATGCAGATATGGATACGCTAACAATTCGAATACGCAATTTGACTCACCAGAACAACACAATAAACGGTTTTCTACCATTTTCAATTACAGTGATTAGTAGTTGCAAAAATAACTGATCTATTGAGCTTTTTGAGCCTTATAATTCCTTACCATATTGGTATTGATTTATAAAATAATTTGTGTAGCATCAAATGTGTGTCGCATGTACGAATAAATAATTTCATAACCTAAACGCAGACATCTTGCACTTGCTAACTCCAAAAAAATTACACAAAAAAACTAAAGTACCTGAAGGTATTTCGGTTGGTTTAAATCATGAGTAGCCAGGAATTGGGAATTCCGTCTAATCTTGACGCGCCTTCGGATGTCTCCTTGCCAAGATTCCACACACATTGGGCGCGTATTGTGCTCATGGGTTTTGTTTTTGCGATCGCAATATCTTTTGTTATCTGGGTAGCTGGTCATTCAGCTTTGGCCCGGGCATTTTCATTGCTTTTCACGAGCCCACTGTTAATAGTGGGATTTACTGTAACTTACAGTGCTGCATTTTGGCTGAGGGCTGAAGCATGGCGAGCATTATTACCTGAACTGAGCAGAGTTACGGCGTTTTCAGCTCTACAGTCATCGTTATTCGCTAATCACCTATTGCCGATCAAGGCTGGAGAAATAATACGACCATATGTTGCGAGTACTCACGGTATAGCGGGTTCGAGATCTCTTAGTACAAGCGTAGTCGCTAGGGTGGGCGACTACGTTTGTCTATTTACCCTGGCAGCTATATTGATGCCTCTTGCCCCGGAAAGCCCGACCCAAGGTTATCTGGGGCTTGTGATATCTGCGAGTGTGCTTTCGATAGGTATTGCCAGTCTAATCACAATACGACACGTAGATGTACCCAGTTTTCTGCCTAAAGCAGTTACCAAAATATGGACCTCAGTAAAACTTGGATTCCAGGAAATTTCAATTAGGCGCTTTATAAAAGCTTTCTCTATGACAATGCCTTCATGGATTTTAGAGTCATCAGCCCTGATTGTGTCGGCACATGCTTTAGGCATTGAAATCAGTGTAGTTACAGCAATTGCGGTGACATCATTTACCCTTTTGTTCCAGATTCTTCATTTTGCTCCTGGCGGCATCGGCGTCTATGAAGCGAGTATGACGGGTGCGCTGACTTTTTATGGTATATCAGTTGAAGAGGCAGTCCTACTTGCGGTCTTAACGCATGGAATCAAGTTTGCTTATTCATATACATTTTCTGCGAGCTTTGTAGGCTACGAACTACTTAGGATTTTTCGACTGAACCGAGAAATCATAAATGGGTTAGACAAGAGTTCAATTAGCGCGTCACGATTTGAAATCGTTATGGCTCGAGCGTGGAATGTTTTGAATGAAGGAAAGCCATTCACTCCAGTATTCACGACAGCGATAATAATCCTACTAAGCATCCCGCATTTGAACGACCCTGATTACCTAGTCAAATCCTGTGTTGGGGTGTTGGCGTTGATTCCACTTGGAATAGTGTTCTACAGGTTCGATTTCCCGCTAAAACTCCGTTCGGCACTATGGATTTTTCTTGCAATTTTTATTGTGGTTTTCCAAACGTTCAATTTTTATGCGATTGGAATTGCACTCGGTCTATACCTTGGATTCACTATATTCCTGTGGGGTACCATTTATTACCACTTTAGAATAGGTATGCCCTGGACAAATTTCACTCGATTCTGGAGGCTAGTACTCGAGAATCCTGACCCAACTAGTGGCAATTTTCTAGAACAAACTCCTAAATTCTTACTGCTAGTACTTGGATTCACCTACCTTACTGATCAATCAGGAGTAAATCCTGTTTTGGCAATTCAAGGTTTCACAGTAGCTATAGGGGTAACAGCCTTATTTTTGCACCAATGGTTTTTCACATGGGTACCGGCATTACCGACCTCAGCAATACGCAGAACCGAACCAGCGAATTCTCAAGCCGCAAATAAAGTAATTGCGATCGTTATTGATGGCTGCAGAGCTGACAAATTCCAGGAAGCTAGAACCCCGTTTATGGACAAGCTAAAGCAATCAGGAACCGAATTCACGGATATGCGCACAGTTTACCCAGCTAGAACAGTGACAGCATTTAGTTCTATGCTAACTGGAGCAGCACCAGAAGTTCACGGTATGAAAAGTAATTTTGTACCGAACCTCGGTGTGAAATGTGAATCTGTATTTGATGTCCTAGAAAATAACGGTCTTAAGGGACGACTTGTAGGAATTGCGCATTTAGTAGATGCGTTTGGTGAAGATATAGTAGAGACTGTTAGTGCGGTTAACGACAACGATGTAATCGACTACAAACTAGTTGAGACTGCTAAAAGGGTGTTAGAAGAGGAAAACCCTGATCTTCTGGTGCTTCAACTACTGAGTGTCGACCAAACCGGCCATGCGCGGGGAAGCTACAACTCCGAATACGTTAGAAAAATAGAAGAAACCGACGGAATTGTTCAAGAGTTTCTAAGCTGGTGTGAACAGGGTGGGTACCTAGAAGACGCCCGTATAGTAATCACATCGGATCATGGACAAGGCAAGGGTATTGGCGGTCATGGTCATCTTACGGAAAGTGAGCGACAAGTCCCATTCATAATGAGTGGAGGCGAAATTGGAAAAGCCCAGGTTGTTAAATCACCCAGATATCTTACTGATGTAGCACCAACACTTATGAACATGTTGGGCATGGCTCCACCTCGTGAATCTGTAGGACGCGTACTAACCAAACACATCGAGCATGATGGTCCTGATAATGGTCCGGTCGCAATCGTAATTCCCGCGTTCAACGAATCGGAGTCACTTCCTAAAACTCTATCTAAGATTCCTCACAATCAAATCAATGATTTACACGTAATTGTGGTTGATGACGGGTCGACCGACGATACAGCAATACTCGCCGAATCATACGGAGCAAAAACCGTAATCAGTCACGACCGAAACCAAGGTTTAGGTGCTGCACTTCGTACTGGACTAAAAGCTGCAAGAAAGATTGATGCTAGAGCAGCTATTTATATAGACGCCGATGGAGAGTACGACCCATCAGAAATTCCAACTCTTCTCAAAGAGATAGATAGCGGACGAGCAGACTACGTACTCGGTAATCGAATCGTCAAAAAAGGTGAAAGGCAAAAATTTGGCCGACAATTCGGTAATCGTCTATTCACAACACTACTCAGCATAGCTTGTGGCAGGCGGATAAAAGATGG
>DBSW01000144.1 GCA_002306745.1 Dehalococcoidia bacterium UBA1332
ACAAGCCCATTAACTCCTGCGTCAACGGCGGTTGCTGCTAGCTTTAGAATTTCACGTTTATTTTCGTCATTGTGTGGCCACGGCGGTAACTTTACGAACAAAGGAACTTGTTTGATGGCAGTCATGTCATCTATAAGACCACGGAGTCTGACAGGTTCATGAAAGACCTTAAGTCCTAACGTGTTTGGGCTACTGATGTTCAATTCAACGCCAGAAACATGAGATTGAATCCTGGTTAAGCACTCAACAATTTCATCCTCAATGGTCCCAGAGATACTCACTAAGATACGATTCTTATGCTTGGCTGCTTTAGCTAGTCGATTCACCGCAGGTTCAAGACCTTGCCCAGGGAATCCGAGTGCATTTATGACGGCTTTCTGGTCGGGTAGTCTGATGATACGAGGTTTAGGATTGCCAGGCCGAGTTCCAAGCGTTACAGTTCCGCCTGTCGCGAATCCGAAACCAAGATTTAGAACGGATCCAAGTATTTTGCAATCTTTGTCGAACCCGGCGGCCATCCCAATTGGGGTAGGCAGTTCTATACCGGCCAAATTAGTTTTTAGTTCCGAATTTGTTGAACCATTTCCGGCACGAAAAATATTCCAGAATCCAGGTATTCCAAGAGCTTTTTCGGCAGCTGTGTGCGCAGCTTCCGGAGGTAGTTTGAATATAAGCGGTTTGGCAACCAGGTTGTAAATACTCGTTTTATCACTCCAGAAAAACACATAATTTGCGAAGGTTATCCAGTCAGCGAAGTACTGGTACCGTATCTATAAGTAAAATACTATTCGCTCCCAGAAACTAACTCGACATATTAAATACACTTTTACTCAAGACAGGCATTAAGTAACTATATGACTCTGGATTACGAAATTGGGAACCCAAATGAACCTAAAGGACATGCGCTAATCTATTTTCGTGACGGTGCGAACCCTGAAAAAGTTGGTGCTTCGTACGTTGTCATTCTGCCTGTAATAGTCGAAATCAGCAAATATATCCCTCCTTTTTTGGCAGGCCAGGTGGAGCAACTAGGATCCAGTGACATGTCTTCATTTGCATTTCCACCGGCTCCGGAAATAGTGCCTTCGGAGCAATGGTTGCGTCAGACTGCCGAGAGCCGAAGTGATGACTTACTCTTCGGCGGCACGGTTAATTTTGGCGATGTCACATCTCTCATGGAAATTGTCGCGGCTGTTTCGGCAGAATATGCAGCCCAATTTGATGTGATGACTGATAAACAAAGGCGGGTTATTGATGCAGGTACGCCCGTTGAAAATCTAAATGAGCCTGAACCGGTCGATGATGTTAATGACGTAATGTACAGTATGATGTCTGAGCCTGATTTGTTGACTGAGCTAACTACCTTAATGGGTCGACTACAATATGAATCAAGTGGTGGTGACGCAGCAGGTGCTAGAGAAACAGCAGCAAAGATACGCTCGATTGGTAAACATATGCCAGAAAATCGTCGCATTGATTCGCTGGTTTCTGCCGCTATGGATGGTACAAATGATTCGGCGAAACGCACTCAGCTATATCTTGATCGCGTGTATGCAATGTATCGTGAAGACTATGCCCGGGTTCAGGTAATTGAACAGGAAATTGACGAATTAACTCTGGGCTAGGTGCTAATCAAGTACCGACTTTAACTGGTCAACTGTTACGTTCCCACCGCTAGCTACGAAGACGACACGCTTTCCGCGCAACTGTTCTTTAATGTTTAATGCTGCTGCCAGCGTAGAGGCTCCGGCGTGCTCTACTAGCGTGCGTGTTGCGTGTATGTACAACTTTATTGCTTGTAAGATATCTGAGTCTTCAACCAGTTCGAATTGCTTCAGTCGCGTGCGTAGAATACCCATTGTTAGTTCGTATGCTGATTCTGTAGCTAGCCCTTCGGCTAGAGTCGTCATTGGGTATGTCCTGATAAACCCTGATTTCCAGGCGTGATATGCAGCGGGAGCATTTGCTGCTTGAACTCCAATAACTTTAGTTGAAGGAGAAACACTGTCAGTAACGATACATGCGCCAGCTGCACCTGAACCAGCTCCGATAGGCACCAAGATAACGTCTATATCGTTTAAGTCTTCATAAATTTCTAATGTGTATGTTCCTACACCTTCAATAAGCTCAGGCGTGTTAGCCGCACATACAAATCTTGCTCCGTCTCTTTCAGCCAATTCTTCTGCATATTCTCTCGAACGCTCAAACACGTCACCATGAAAGATTAGATTGGCGCCCAGAAAAGCGATGTTGTCAGCTTTTGTCGGGTTGGCCCCGTCCGGTAAAACAACTGTGCATTCAGCTCCAAAGGTTCTCGATGCGTACGCGATAGATTGACCATGGTTTCCTGATGACGCAGTTACGAATCCACGGCTGCGGTCTTCACTGGAGGTTTTTGACACTAAATTGATTCCACCTCTAACTTTGAACGCACCGAGTAGTTGAAAATTTTCATGCTTAACCCAGACGTCTGCGTCAAGTAATTCTGACAGGACTGGGTAATGCCTTACCGGCGTGCGGAGCACATGCTTGCTGATTGCATTGTGTGATTTCTTGATGCCGTTTAGGTTCGGTTCCGTCAATTTTTTCATCTGTTTGTGATCTGAAGTTGAGGATTTTGATAAAAATTTCTAATGGTGCTTAGATTGTTTCACAGCAATTCTGTTAAACAAATAATCCGCACAGGATTTCTTAATACGGCTGTTTGAGAACCAGATGTTCGAATTCAGGAGTACCCTCTAGCGGTAGAAAACATTTTATGACGTTGGAATATTCACGCCCGTTATATGTCAGTTCAGGATTCAACCGATCGTAATGATACTGAGGGTTCGTTACATCCCTCAGGAGTGTCGCGCCGATCATTGATTGGAATACTTCTACGAACGCTGACACATACCTTTGAGTCATTAGAACATCGTAATTATCGGTTGTTATGGCTTGGTATGGTTTTTTCCATGGGTGGGTTCCAGATGCAAATGGTTGTCAGAGGAATTTATGTTTATGACCTTACAGGCGACCGTATTATCACTAGTATAGTTGCTCTTGGATTTGCTCCTAGTCTACTTCTCGTGTCGCTTTATGGTGGGGTACTTGGCGACCGCATGGAACGTCGACTGCTAATTCAGATCTCTCAATTATTAGGTGGTGCTTTAGCAGCTGTTATCGCAGTATTGATGATTACTCAATTGATCAACTGGGGTCATTTGTTCATAGTTTCAGTGATTCATGGAGCCATGTTTGCTGTGCAAATGCCGGCCCGACAGGCGGCCATTCCATCCCTTGTGCCAAAATCACAGATGTCGAATGCATT
The DNA here is from genome assembly GCA_002306745.1 of Dehalococcoidia bacterium UBA1332. Taxonomy (GTDB): domain Bacteria; phylum Chloroflexota; class Dehalococcoidia; order Lucifugimonadales; family Lucifugimonadaceae; genus Lucifugimonas. Next base: position 3,311 of record DBSW01000144.1, read on the forward strand.
TGCTTTGAATGCAATGGCTATGAGCATTATGACGCTTGTAGCTCCAGCAATTGGCGGTGTTCTATATGACGAGGTTGGTCCAGTGACGGTCTATTGGATTGTTGCCGGGATCATGCTTAGCGCGGTTGTTTTTACATCCCTAGTTCCAAGGATGTACCCACCAGACACAAATACTAAATCTTCGGTAGTCGGCAACATTATTGCTGGCTTTAAGTACATTGGCAGGAACAAGGTTGTTCTCAATCTGATGATTTACAGTGTGATCGTCGCTCTCCTATCAATGCCGTTCCGAATGTTGGTGCAAGTCTATGCTAAGGACATATATGGATCGGATGGATCTGATGTAGGACTGTTGTTAACTGCATTGGGCGTGGGAGGACTTATAGGATCTCTTTCGATTGCTAATTTGCGTAAAGGTCATCGCCGAGGTTGGATTCTTTTGAGTGGTGCATTCGTTGCTGGTGGTTCGCTCGCATTGATCGTTGGATTGCCATATTTTGCAGCGGGAATGATTGGGATGATAGGGCTTGGTCTTGGAGAACAAGCGCGATGGGCTTTGGGGCAGAGTTTGATGATGGAACATGCCGATGACAAGTACCGTGCAAGGGTGATGAGCGTTTTGATGATGACCTTTGGTTTAATGCCACTTGGCACAGCACCGATGGGATTTGCTATGGACGCGTTCGGTGGTAGGTTCGCTGTTGGGATATACGGCGTCGTTCTACTTGCCTTTGCTGTTTATTCTGTGATGTTTATGTCACGTCTCAGGCGATTGATATAACTTGCCAAAAACAAAAAATGATTCATCTTCCAAATCGAGCTATATTTTGGCGTTAAATCAGAGTGGGGAACCGTTTATTAAACGGACTTTTGCTTCGCTCAGTCAACCAGGTTTCAGGTCTCTTTGGTTTGGGATGCTGTTGTTGATGGCAGCAGTAAATATTCAAATGCTTGCCCGCGGATATTTGGCTTGGGAGTTAACCAAATCTCCGATTTCTGTGGTACTGGTTGGTGCAGGGTTTGCTCCTCCAATCCTATTGTTTTCTCTGTACGGAGGAGCTGTTGCAGATCGTGTTTCGCGCAAAAAGATTATACAACTGGGTCAGATCGGGATGCTGTCGATAATACTGACAGTCGGGATTTCAATATCTACAGGCACAGTGACTATTTATCATTTGATAGTTGCCTCGATAGGTCAGGGCGCTATATGGGCATTTTTGATGCCAGCGCGTCAGGCGATAATTGGGCAGTTAGTCGAAGATGATCAACTTACAAATGCTGTCGCTTTAAATTCTTCCGGGATGTCATTAATGACCGTTGCTGCTCCGGGTATAGGTGGTGTTATTTACGGCATTGCTGGTCCAGCTACAACTTATTACGTTATGGGTATCTTGATATGTGTGGCTCTAGTTTTTACTAATTTTGTTCCAAATCTATCCACGATTTCCCACACGAAGCGTCGCATGTGGGGTGACATTAAAGAAGGGCTTCTATACACAAGACAGAACCGTACAGTGTTGATGCTGTTGATAGTGTCTTTGAGTACTGCGCTGTTAGCAATGCCGTTTAGAACACTTCTTCCTGTGCAGATCGAGGAAGTGTTCAAGCGGGAAGTTGAAGCCCTAGGTTTGTTACTTAGTATGATCGGAGTTGGTGCTTTAGTCGGGTCTCTAGTTATCGCAGGTCTTTCAAAAACCAGTCATAGGGGCTGGGTGCTGTTGGTGACTAGTATGTTGTCAGGTGTTGCCATAATGCTTGCTGCAGCCAACACGTCGTACTTTTTCGCTGTTGTAATAATGGTTTTTATTGGTTTAGGCGATTCCGGAAGAAGGGCTCTCAACTCTTCTTTGATATTGGAACAGACTGATGAAGAACATCGTGGCCGTGTGATGGGCGTTTATATGATGAATTTTGGACTCATGCCTATCGGCGCTATACCGCTGGGTTTTATTGCTTCGCTGTTAGATGTGAGAATTGCGTTTGGATTAGCTGGCGTTGCATTATTACTCTTTGCAGTTGCTTATACCGTATTCACAGATCGAATTAGAAATCTATAAGTCAGTTTTTGAACACTATCTAATTTTTAGCTACAACGCGCTTGGGAACCTAACGTGCAGCAAGTACACTTCGATTTCTAGTGTTTGAAACCCTGACTTTTTAGACCTAAGCTTAGATGCCCATTAATGTCTTAAGTGAAGAATTTGCTTCTCGTATTGCCGCAGGCGAGGTTATAGAGCGTCCCGCATCGGTTGTGAAAGAACTTGTCGAAAATTCACTTGACGCCTCATCTACAAGAATAGACGTAGATGTATTGGGTGGAGGGGCCACTTCGATTGTTGTTGTTGATAACGGGCATGGCATATCTTCGGACGAACTTTCCTTAGCTTTTGAACGGTTTGCCACATCTAAAATTGATGAATCATCGGATTTGATATCAATTGATACTCTCGGATTCAGAGGCGAAGCTTTGCCATCTATTTCGTCGGTAGCAAGAGTGGAAGCTGTTTCTCGTTATTCGGAAATGGATGCAGGTGCCAGATATGTAATCGACTTTGGTAAACCAGGCAAAGTTGAATCGGTTGGAGCACCACAGGGAACACGAGTGCAAGTTTCAGGGCTTTTCACGAATGTTCCTGCTCGTCGTAAATTCCTTGGATCCACCGCAAAAGAACTATCCCGTATTCAGTCAATGCTTTCTTCATTGGCTCTTGTATATCCGAACGTTGCGTTCAGTCTTACTGCAGATGGCCGTGAACGGCTTCGCACACTTGGTTCAGGAAAGCTAGTTGATGCAATATCTGGTATCTATGGGGCAGAGGTTGCATCACATATGCTAGAACTAGAACCTGACGAATCCGCTGCATTTACTGTTGATGGATTGGCTAGCACGCCAAGTATGAACCGTTCAAATCGAACCTACATCACAATTGCTGTGAACGGTCGATGGATTCAGTCACGACGTTTGTCCTACGCGATTGAACAGGCCTATCACGGATTCATTCCTGAAAGACGCTTCCCAATTGCAGTGGTAAGAATTCGAACGCCTATGGATGATGTTGACGCTAACGTTCATCCGGCAAAGGCGGAGGTGCGTTTTCTAAGAGAAGATTTAATTTTTTCTTTAGTCCAACGTTCGATTCGTGGTTTGGTATCTGATACAGCTCCGGTTCATGAATTAGGCACAGGTCGTACAGGAGGTTCATCTGGACTGCTTCTAACTTCTGGTGATCTGCAAAAAACAAAAATCGGTTTAGATGGGAATAGCGTTTCTCCAGTTATAAATAGGGGGGCTAAACGACTTTCTAATCCATTTGTGACTTCGAATCTTGAACCAAACGCTTTTTTGAATGAATCTAATCCTTCACTTACCCCGAAAGAGGCTCTACCGGTACTTAGGGTTATCGGACAGACACGTGAGACATATATTCTTGCTGAAGGCCCCACAGGAATCTATATGATCGACCAACATGCAGCTCACGAACGGATAACCTACGAGAGAGTTAAGGAAAAATTTGTCCAACGTGCATCTGAATCGCAGCCTCTTCTCGAGCCGGTTACGGTTGAGCTTTCACCCACTGTAATGGTCATCGCTGTAACTAATATTGGTGTCCTGAACGAAATCGGTTGGGGTATTGAACAGTTTGGTAATGAAAGTTTAATCATCAGGAGCGTTCCCTCCGCTCTAGCTACAAGAGTGAGTGGAGATGGTGCAGGTCAAGTGCTCGTGCAAATACTAGATGACCTGACTGATGGCGGTAGTGGAGAAAGCTGGCAGGATCGGATGTTAGCAACGATCGCATGCCATTCTTCGGTTAGGGCTGGTCAGGTTTTATCTACGGAAGAGTGCAAAGATCTGATTAGGCAGTTAGAAAATGCCAGGCATCCCAATACGTGTCCTCACGGTAGGCCGACGATCGTACAAATAGCTTTTGGTGATTTGGAACGTGAATTTAAGCGGAAATAAATCTCCTTAAACCAATTTTGTTCCTGCTATAGAATGACGGAATTGATAGATAGAGTTTTGTGCTGAACCACAAACGAAAAGGGTTTTCATATCATTACCACCAAAGGCGAGATTCTCTGGCGACCAGCTTGGCACGTGATACAGATCAATCATTTTGCCAGCAGGGTTGAGATAAGCAATGGCCCTAATTCCAGGTAAAGCCTGAAAGATATTACCTTCAACATCGATAGCTATTCCGTCTGGGCCTCCCGGTTCTCGGAATCGCCTTATCAACTGTTGGTCTATAAGTTGGCAGGATTCATTTATTGTGAATGCTACTAGTCTCTGGGCCCGAGTCTCAGAGACGTAGACCTGTTTTTGGTTTGGAGATAACGCAATCCCGTTGGGATATGCGAGTTCGTCTGCGAAGGCACTCGATTTACCATCAGGGGTAACCCGATAAACAGGGCTGATTGCTGGATCCGGCAGTGGTCGACGGACAGGATCGGTGAAAAGAAGATCTCCGTTCGGGAGGAAGCAAAGATCATTTGGTCCTCCGAGAGACGTTCCTTCATAGGAATCAGTGAGCACATCTATTTCACCGTTTATATCAATCCGAAGTATTGCCTTGAGCTCTGCGTCAGCAACAAATATTTCATTTTTTGAGTTGAATACAAGTCCGTTTGGACGGCCTCCCGTTTTGGCCACTTCTAGAACTTCTCCGGTTTCAGAGATGGAGAGAATTACACCGTCATCTGCACTGACTACGTGAAGTCGTCCTTCGGCATCGATTGCAGGACCTTCTGGCCCTAGTATTCCTGATACTAGGACTTTGAAGTCGGGAGGTATGTTTGCGAGTTCACTGTTCATTTGTTGACGCTAAGATTAGTTGTCGCCCAGAACGCATACAACTTTTGAAGTACACCTTTATTCAACCATAACTTTTTGATTGCTGTAGTGCATGTCGAAGGATAAAATATTTGTATAAAACCGACTGGCTGGTCGGTTTTATAAACAGTGGGCTACTTGCAATGAATTGACTACTCTATCCATGCAGCATAGAACTGAAACTCGAGAACGGATTCTTGAAGCGGCTGCATCTGTTTTCGCTGACAAGGGGTACCATGATGCGCTCATCGATGAAATTGGTAGGAGAACATCGATGTCTAAAGGTGGGCTCTACTTTCATTTCCCAAGCAAGGAGCATTTGTTTTTTGCTGTAATGGATCGTTTAGCAAACAAGCTGGTACAACGGGCTGAAAAGGCTGCTACAGGGGGAAGCACTCCACTTAATGCAGCTGAAGAAGCACTGGTTTCGGTACTCAACGAATTGTCCACGCATAAACGATTGGCCAGATTGCTGGTAACCCAAGGTTATAGTATGGGCAGTGCGTTCGAGGCAAAACGATCTGAGGTATTCGAACGCTTCGCTGCTGTTATTGTTGACAAGCTTGAAAAGGCTAAGATCGCTGGCGAGATATCCGATGTAGACACCGATCTTGCTTCGCGAGTCTGGCTAGGCTCTTTGAACGAAGTAGTTGTTCATTGGCTATTTTCTAACGGTACGAGTCCTAAAGACGCTGCACCTGAACTAAAGAGGCTACTCGTGGCATCGCTTAGATCCCCTTCAGGCTCGGCTTCTGGTGGAGTGCCAGAGTCATGACCAATCTAATTTCAATTAATTCGTCATCATTGCTCCAGAGGCTCATAGTATTCCTCGAGGCAATTAAATTCGAACACTCGGTGTTTGCATTACCCTTTGCTATCTTAGCTGCGTTTATTTCTGCTGAGGGTACTCCGGCGTGGGTTGGTTTGTTTTGGGTTGTCATAGCTATGGTGGGGATGAGAACTTTTGGTATGTCGGCCAATCGATTGATTGATGCGGAGATCGATTTGCGTAATCCACGTACTGCAATGCGCGCTATTCCGTCAGGGCAGATCAGTCGCAATGCGATGATTGGTTATATGACGGTTGCAGGGCTAACGTTCCTGTTAGCGGTCGCACAACTTGATCCAATTACATGGATTTTGGCTCCAATACCGATTGCTGTGATGATCGGATATCCATACCTCAAGAGATTTACATGGTTAGCTCATTTAGGAGTGGGCGCCGTTTATTTGATCGTACCGCCCGCGGTGTCACTTGCTCTTACAGGGACAATGCCTTTTGGATTCGTTGTGATCGGGCTAGGATCGATGCTGTGGGTCACTGGATTCGACGTACTTTACGCTACAGCTGACTATGATGTTGACCGCGAGCAGGGCTTACATTCAGTTCCGGCTAAGTTCGGGATTCCTACGGCACTCGTGATTTCTCGTGTTCTCCACGTTGCTTCAATTGGCTTGTTGGCAGTAGCTGGAGTCATTATGAATCTTGGTGCTGTTTACTTCATCGGCGTTATCGTGTCAGCTATTCTGCTCGCCTATGAACAATCACTTGTGTCTTCTAACGATCTTTCAAAGTTGAACATTGCGTTCTTTACCATGAATGGCGTCATTGCTGTGGTTTTTGGTATTTTCGTGGTTATTGGTGAGGTGATCTGATCTGATGAGTATTTATGTACTAGGAATAGCTGGAGCTAGCGGGGCACCATACGCTCGAAGAGTTCTACAACAAATGTTGTTGCTAGGTCATGATGTGAAAGTGGTTATAACCGATGCAGGTCGTAAAGTACTTGAAGTTGAAGAACACTTAGTCTTAACCGGTAACACAGACGCTGATACACCTGCCTTAATTGACTGGACAGAATCAAAAGGTGCTAACGGCAAATTAGAGTTGTACCACCACAAGGACGTAGCGGCTCCTATTGCTTCAGGTTCTTTCCATATTGATGGTATGGCCGTTGTGCCATGTTCAGGTGGCACGCTTGGGAGAATTGCTAATGGTGTTTCTAATGGTCTTTTAGAGCGCGCTGCAGATGTTTGCATGAAAGAACGTCGCCGTCTTATTTTAGTACCGCGTGAAATGCCAGTGAGCCTAATCCACCTTAGAAATATGACATCGGTGACTGAAGCAGGAGGCGTGATTCTTCCAGCTGCACCCGGTTTCTATCACAATCCTAAGACTATTGATGACCTTGTAGATATGGTTGCAGGGCGGATACTCGCATTGCTGGGTGTTGATTCCAAGATTATGAAACCTTGGCTTGGAACTAAAAGTCAAACTCAGAATACGTCGGAAGGGATTTATTAAGTGGCTTTCACTGATCTGCAATCTTTTCTTCAACTTCTCGAGAAAGAAGGAGAACTTCACCGAGTTACTGAGCAGGTTGACCCTGAACTAGAAGTCACTGAAATCGCTACTCGTGCAGTTAAGGAAAAACTCCCCGCTTTATTGTTTGAAAACGTTAAAGGGGCGAATTATCCACTTGTAATTAATTCGATGGCGACGTTACGAAGGATTGAACTTGCGCTTGGTCGCCCTCCTGAAGCGCTAGGTGAAGATATTGTCCGTTTTGTAGAGGATGTGAATCCTCCGAACCTCGGATCGTTTTGGCGGAATCGTAAAACCGGTTGGCGGTTGATGAAGATACGTCCTAAAACTGTTCGCAGTGCTATGGTGCAAGAAGTCGTTGGTAAACCGCGGCTAGACCAGCTACCTATTTTAAAATGTTGGCCTGAAGACGGTGGACGGTTCGTGACTCTTCCGTTAGTGATGAGCAAGGATCCGAAGACTGGCGCTGGAAACATGGGCATGTACAGAATGCAAGTGTACGACCAGGCGACTACTGGAATGCATATGCAGATTCAAAAAGGTGGTGGTTTTCATTATCAAAATGCAGAGAAGATGGGACAGCCTTTGGAGATGGCAGTTGCAGTTGGTGGAGACCCTTCACTGATTCTTGCAGCCATCATGCCTTTACCGGAAGGACTAGATGAAGTTGCTTTCTCCGGCATCGTCAGGGGGCAACGCACCCCAATGGTTAGAGCGAAATCTATCGATATGAAAGTTCCTGCGCAGGCTGAATTTATTTTTGAAGGTGTCCTTAGACCAGGGGTGAGGCGTCTGGAAGGACCATTTGGCGATCACTTTGGGCATTACTCTGCTGCTGGTGACCACCCTGTATTTGAAATCACCCGTATGGCTAATCGTAAGAACGCAATTTATCCAGCTACCGTTGTCGGACGCCCCCCTCAAGAAGATCGCTACCTTGGAGATGCTGCTCAGCTTGCATTGACCCCACTCGTACGATTGATTCGACGTGAAGTAAAAGACATGTGGGCTTACTATGAGGCTGGTTTTCATAATTTGCTGGTCGTTTCAGTTGATGCTCGATATCAGCGAGAACCGATTAAGACCGCTCTTGGAATTCTTGGTGACGGTCAGCTTTCACTTACTAAGAACCTGATTCTTGTGGGCCCTGACGTGAATCCACGTGATTATCGTCAGGTGATGCAGGCAATCCGCAGAAATTTTGATCCCGAGAAAGATTTCCATCTTATTGCGCGGACGGCTGCCGATACGCTTGACTTTACAGGCGAAGCGTTACACAAAGGATCAAAGATGATCCTCGATGCGACCGGTAGTCCAATTAACGAGGGCGTCCCCAATGCGGTTGCTCTTCCAGGAAAAATAACAGCGATTGCTTCAGGTATTTCCAACTATCGTTTGGTTGGTAAGACGATGCTTGTAGTCCAGACAGCAGGATCGGGCAGAGAAGTTATAAAGAAACTTGTGGAGAACCCTCTAATCGGAAATGTGAAAATCGTAGTGGCGGTTTCTGAAGACGTTGACATTGAAGACAACGAAAATCTGCTGTGGGGCATTTTTACAAGATTTGATGCCGTTTTGGATGTGTCTTTCTCTAGCGCAGAGTTTAGAGGGTTAGCACCTATATATTCTGGTGTGATGGGCATCGATGCAACATGGAAACAGGGATACCAGAAGCCACTGGTTATGGATCCTGAAATAATTGAGAAAGTAGATTCGAAATGGTCCCTGTATTGGAAGTAGCGTACCCGAATTTAGAGGCTGAAATTAATCTTACTGATAAAAGGCTTTTCTCAATTTGGGATAAGGTTCAGAGTGGCGAACGCCTTTCAACTTCCGAAGGAGTGACTCTCCTTGAAACTGATGATTTAGCTGGTGTAGGGCGTATGGCCGATTTTGCCAAAAAAAGGGTTACAGGGGACAAGGTTTATTTTGTTTTGAACCGGCATGTAAACCCTACTAACATTTGTGTTTTGAGTTGTAAGTTTTGCGATTTTGCTAAGAAGCCTGGGGACAAAGATGCATATGAGATGTCAATCGATGAAATTCTTGAACATGTCGATGATGATATACATGAGATTCATATAGTTGGTGGGCATCACCCGACATGGCCTTTTGAGTATTACGTGGACATGGTGAGGGCGATCCATCAGAAAGCACCTCATGTTCAAATAAAAGGTTTTACGGCATCAGAGATAGACTATTTCCAAAGACGTTGGAAGGTCTCTCCAGAAGAGTCGCTTGCAATACTTAAAGAAGCTGGATTGCAGTCTATGCCCGGGGGGGGCGCGGAAGTGTTTTCATCCCGAGTTCATAAAATCCTTTTGCCAGGAAAAGCGAACGCCGACAGGTGGGGTGAAATACATAAGACTGCTCACCGGATGGGAATACCAACAAATTGCACCCTTCTCTATGGGCACATCGAATCATTTGAAGAGCGAATAGACCACCTAGATCGCCTGAGGAACATTCAGGACGAAACTGCAGGCTTTCTCGCCTTCATTCCTCTGGAGTATCAAGTCGGAATGACGAAATTGCGTCCACGCCATACACCGGCTATGGATGATTTGAAAATGATCGCTGCTGCGCGGTTGATACTAGACAACGTCAAGTACATCAAGAGTTATTGGGTAATGCTTGGTGAAGCTACCGCAAGCATAGGTTTGAATTTTGGTGCAAATGATCTTGATGGAACCATAGGGAAAGAGCGTATCGCCCACGCTGCACTTGCGGATTCACCTGCTGGAAAAGCTCGGGAGTCGATGGTTGCATCGATCCGAGAAGCTCGACGGATACCTGTCGAGAGGGACGCCTTGTACAACGAGATCAAGGTCTATGAATATTAGACAATCTGATAACCAGGTGCATTACGAAAATGACTCACTAGAAGTGGGTTATATGACGTACCTGAATTCTGAGGTCTTCTATCGTAAGTTACCGCCGGATTCGTGTCGCCTTCATCGTATGCATCCAAGAAATATGGCTTTAGCTGTGGAGCAGGGCGATATTCATGCTGGCCCATTGCCAGTCGCCGAAGTGATGAGATTGAATGGTACTGTTCGGTCACTGGGAGATCTTGGCGTTGCGTGTGACGGTGCAGCAATGAGTGTGTTTGTTTTTTCGCATTATCCAATAAAAGAACTTTCAGGAAAGCGCATTGCTGTTACAAGTCATACTGCAACCTCAATTCAGTTACTTAGGATTTTACTGGCCGACCTGTGGGATGTTACTGGTCATGAATTTGTAACAATGTCAGATACTTACGATGCTGCGTTGGTTATTGGAGATCCAGCGCTTGAACTATTGCATCAGGGAGGTTTTCGCCATCATTATGATCTTGGGACTGCCTGGAAGAACTTAACCGGACTTCCGTTTGTGTTTGCAGAATGGGTGATTCGCTCTGACGTCCGTCCGGCCCGAGCAAATGAGTTTGCAGATCAATTATTGTCTGCCACTCACGCAGGACTGAATTCAATCCCCGAAATTCAGGCAGCGCGGTCAGATGAAGTTATGACAAGTAGTGAGATTGCGAAATACGTTCGCAATTTTACCTATTTTATTGGTGAGCCAGAACGAGCTGGCCAACAAGAATTTAAACGTCGGCTAGGCCAACTACAGGATTGGCGACCGACCATGCATAAACCAATTAGTGCTATGTAATTAATTTGTCACACATTAAGGTTTTTAAACTAACTTCAATAAATGCTTCAAAAAATCACAGAAAAAGTCTTTTCAGGCAAACGACTAACAACTAAAGAAGGTATATGGCTCATGCAGGAGGCGGAGTTACTCGATTTAGCTCCTTTAGCAGAGTTCTGGCGTCAGAAATATAACCCGAATCGGAAGGTTACTTACGTTATAGATACGAACCTGAACTACACAAACCTTTGTGACGCATACTGTTCTTTTTGTGCTTTTTATCGAACTGATCCTGATGATCCTTCGGCTTATACCTATACAGTCGAACAGATAATGGAAAAGATACAACGTGCAAGAAAGCACAACGTAAGAACCGTCTTAATGCAAGGTGGTTTAAATTCTGAACTACCGCTTGACTACTACATTCAGATGGTTTCCGAGACGAAAAATAGGTTCCCGGATGTGACGCCTCACTTTTGGTCAGCACCTGAAATAGTTAGGATGAGCGAAGTGTCTGAACTAGATTACGAGCAGGTGTTTCAGGCACTCTGGGATGCTGGCCAACGCTCGATGCCAGGTGGAGGTTCGGAAATCCTATCTGACGAAGTTAAGGCTACAGTTTCCAGATTCAAACCCAAAGATACTGTAGAGCAGTGGACCGAGGTACATGAAGCTGCCCACCGTGTCGGTATGAAAACGACTGCGACTATGATGTATGGTCATGTGGAGGAGGATCATCACGTCATTGAGTCACTTGTACACATTAGAAGAGTTCAAGACACCGCTTTAAAAAACGGTAATGATGGTGGGTTTACTGCGTTCATTCCTTGGTCATATAAAAAAGACAACACAGCTCTCGCGAAGTTGGTTCAGGATGAAGCCGGTCCAAACCAGTATTTACGAATAATTGCCATCTCTAGAATAATGTTAGATAACGTCCCGCATGTTCAGGCTTCTTGGTTCTCGGAGGGAAAGAAAACTGGACAGATCGCTCTAAAATTCGGAGCAGACGATTTTGGCGGAACTCTATTCGATGAAAATGTGATGCTTGCGGCTGGTTTTTACAATCGAACAACTGAAAACGAAGTTAGAGAAATGATCTTGGAAGCTGGTTACGAGCCGACTCAACGGCTGACGAACTATGAAATAGTCGAAGAATCTAACGCAGATTTGATTACTTCTAAATAGATCCTAACGAACAAACTGAAATGGCAATTAAAGACAATACTCTTATATTCGGTCATAGTCCTGATGCAGACGACGCGTTCATGTTTTATGCCATGGAAAAAAAGTTTGTTGAAATTTCTGGCTACAAGATTGACCACTACATGGCTGATATTGAAACTCTCAATGTTCTTGCAGAGCAGGGGAAACTACCTGTGACAGCCGTTTCTGCAGCTCGGTACCCAGATGTCTCTCATCAATATCGAATAATGTCTTGTGGATCGTCTATAGGAAGAAATTATGGTCCTATGGTTGTCAGTTGCAACCCAATCTTGGAATCAGAATTAAAAGGTAAACGTGTTGCTGTACCTGGAAAATACACGACATCATGGTTGCTTTTTCAAATTTTTGGACCTGAGGAATGCGAACCGCTTTTTGTGGACTTTGACGACGTGGGGTTAGCGGTCAAAGAAGGGCGCGCTGATGTAGGTATTCTATTGCATGAGGGTCAGATTCTCTATAACAAACTGGGTTTTCACGGGATAATGAACCTAGGTGAAAAATGGCATGAGGCTACAGCTATGCCGATACCTTTAGGTGTTGATTTAGTCAGTCGTCAAATAGGCGAGCACTTAGCTCAGAGAATAGCTGATGCTTCACTTGCCAGCATTAAATATGCAATAACACATGAAGACGAGGCTCTTAATTACGCACTGGGGTTCGGCAGGGGTGTCGACCCAGAAGACGGCAAAAAATTTGTGCGCATGTATGTCAACAAAGACACGGTGGATATGGGTGAAGTTGGTAGGGCGGCACTGGAAAAGCTATATGGAATGGCGGTTGAACGCGGGGTATACAGCAAACGCCCCGCCCTTGACATCTTGCAAGCAAAGTGACGATTAATATATTTCGTTAACCTACAGACATGATGGTGTTGTAGTCATTGTATAGCGAGGTATCAGTGTGCAGCATCAATCCATACATTTGCGGGGATTAATTTTAATTTGAACCAAAATCCTAGTCATGCCTACTCCAAAGATTCGATGATTAGCAGGTCGCCAGGCACTAGCGCTGTTTTTGCATTAAATATCCTGCTTTTTGTCGGTCTGATGGCAACTGGAGGCACCGACACACAAAATCTTTTGAAATGGGGTGCCAAGTATGGTCCTTATATCGCAGAAGGCGAATATTGGCGTCTATTCATGCCGATGTTTTTGCATGTAAGTTTTTTCCACTTAATTACAAATCTTTTCGGCCTCATAATTTTTGGCTCCATGGTTGAACGGATCTTTGGGACACGTAACTTTTTGGTGATTTATTTTTTGGCCGGTTTATTGGGAAATGTAATGAGTTTTTTAGCTGGGCCAAATCCCGGAGTTGGAGCTAGTGGCGCAGTATTCGGAGTACTAGGTGGATTTGGTATATATCTACTGACTAATCGTCGTTTGTTAGGGCAGTTGGGCAGGCAACAATTAACTTCGGTTGGAGTCATTGTTGTGATCAATATTTTGTTTGGTTTGGCTATTTAAGGCGTAGATAATGCGGCACATATGGGTGGTTTGATCGCAGGCGTTTTGGTTGGATATTTAGTTACACCACGGGAGCGACTCTATTCACTCAATGATCAAGTGGGTTTTGGTGTACCTCGGGCGGTAATGAGGGCTCGACCGCAACCTAGATCCAAAATTTTTTTCGCTATTGCAACCATAGTGATCATTTCATGGTTGATCACAACATACGTCTCAGGGACTTACTTGACGGACGAACTAGGTAACAAAATTCCTAGATAGAGATTTACTGCTACACTCCAACGTTATATTGTTACTGTTCGCATTTTGATTAGTTGAAACCTAGTATCATTTAAAATAGGGGTAATTTGGTAGTCGAGATAGATGGCATGCAAGAGTCGAATCTACTGACAACATTGGAAGATATAGGTCTAAGAAAAACATCTGCTCGCGTCGCAGTTACTGCTCAGATCGAGAATACATCAGATTCATTTACCGCTGAGCAACTATGCAGAGATTTGCCATATGTTGGACGTGCTACGGTGTACAGAACGATACGACATTTGGTTGACGCCGGGGCGCTGTGCAAGTTGCCTATTTTAGATGGCGCACCAATGTACAGCATAGCTCGTGTCGAACATCATCATCACACTATATGTACTAAATGTGGATCAGTTGGAGAGTTTAGACACACTACGGTTGAGAGAGTGATGCGATCGCTGGAAAAAGAGATCGATGGGAGAATTACGGGTCACCGTATGGAAATTTTTATTATCTGCAGCAAGTGTTTGGCTGAATAGAATGGAAAATCCGAGCCGAGAAAATATTCAGACCGGCAATGTTTTTAATGAAACTGATACTAACTCTCACTCACAACACGACGACTTGTTGGTCGATTTATCACCAGGCAGAATCCCTATAAAATTTGATGAGGTCTGGTTCAGTTACGATACTGAACCGGTGGTGCGGGACATAAATTTTTCGATTGGACCCGGTGAATTTGCTGCCATATTGGGACCAAATGGTTCAGGTAAGACCACTCTTATGAAGTTGGCTCTGGGTCTGATAAAGCCGAGTTCAGGTCGAGTTTTACTTTTTGGGCAAGCGGTGGAGAGTTTTAGGGACTGGAGTAGAGTTGGTTATGTTCCACAAAGGATTGGTGCGACTGAGACTCGATTCCCGGCTACCGTGCGGGAAATAGTTGGTTTTGGGTCTTATTCGGGATTCAATCCGTTCTCATTTCTACTTAATTCAGATTCATCATTAGTTGACGATGCAATGGAACTCGTAGGTATCGAACAGTTGGCTAATCGACGCGTATCAGATATTTCAGTAGGTCAGCAGCAAAGAATGCTTATTGCGAGGTCGCTTGTACGTAGGCCGGATTTGATGGTGATGGATGAGCCAGTCGCTGGGGTTGATGCTGCTGGTGAAGAACAGTTTCACTCGATGCTAAGTCGGCTTAACAAAGAACTAGGAATGACGATAGTTATTGTTTCACACGATATTGGCGCAGTAATGCGAGAGGCCACGACTTGTGCGTGCGTTAATCGTGACATTGTTTTTCATGGACCGGTTCACCAGCTCGATGCTGGGGCGTTATCAGATCTATATGGATTTCCAGTAGATGTTTTGATGCATGACTCCGAGCATACCCACAGGTAGATTACATGCCCGAGATATTTCAATACGAATTCATGAACCGAGCGATAATTGCTTCTTTTCTGGTTGGGGCTACAGCGCCTGCTTTCGGTGTTTTTCTTGTGTTGAGACGGCTTTCATTAATTGCTGACACGCTCGCTCATGTCGCTTTGGCTGGAGTCGCCATTGCGCTGATTACAAAGGCTTTTGCTCCTTTGATAGCTCTCGCAGCTACTACAACGGCCGCAGTTTCGATCGAGGAACTAAGAATAAGAAGATTACTTCCAGGCGATGCGGCACTTGCAGTTTTTTTATATGGGTCGTTAGCTTCAGCTGTGGTAGTAATTAGTCTGGCAGATGGATTTAACAGTAGTCTGTTTTCTTACCTTTTTGGTAGTGTTTTGTCAGTTACCTCGACAGATCTTTGGTGGATGGCTGTACTTAGCATCGTGATCATTATGTTCATGCTCATGTTTAGTTCTGAACTAGCTCAGATCACGTTTGATCCCGATTTAGCACGTATTAACGGCGTTAAGGTTCATCTCCTGAATCTTGGTTTAGCGGTGTTGACAGGAGCGACTATCACGGTTTCGATGAGGATAGTCGGTGTTCTTCTTGTAGGCGCCCTAATTGTGGTACCTGTACTTATAAGCTTGAGGCTTACCCATGGAATGACACGAACAGTGATCACATCTTCAATGGTGGGAATTATTGTCGCAGTAACCGGTATGATAATTGCGTATTACGCAGACATTGCACCTGGTGGCAGTGTCGTGCTTACCGCTATTTTGCTTCTGGTATTGGTTGAGACCATAACTTTTGCAACACGTATATTTAAGCGCAAAGTAGTCCATCCAACTATCGGTGAGCATCATGCCCATTCCCATGAAACGCATGCTCACGGAACCACTCATGCTGAAGTCAGAGATAAACGTTTTCACAGATAAATAATCAGTCTAATGGAAGCTGTTTGTTATGTTTGGTTGTGACTTTTGCTAATGCGATACAGTTTATTGAAATAAAAAGAAATAAGGTTGTGATAATTAACATTAGTTCGTAATTGCCGTTTGTGTCGTAGATTACGCCTGCTATTAACGGACCAAGAACTGTAGGTAGAGATATGCTATGTCGCTTAAACCCATAATACTGCCGAATTGTGTGCGTATCGGTCACTAATGCCATATGAGCTGCCTT
>DBSW01000094.1 GCA_002306745.1 Dehalococcoidia bacterium UBA1332
CATACTCGTTGGGCTACTCATGGTGAGGTGAATCACAAAAACTCTCACCCACATTCATCTAGTACCGGCATAGTTTCGATTGTCCACAATGGAATCATTGAGAACTTCATTGAATTGAAAGATCAATTAATCAACTCAGGCGTCCAGTTTAAGTCAGATACTGACTCTGAAGTTTTAGCGCATTTGGTTGGTGACTCAGTCTCAAATGGAACGAACTTACGTGAAGCATTGGTTACGGCAGCAAGTCGAATAAAAGGCAATACAGCTGTAGTTGCCATAAGTGCAGACGAGCCTGATGTCATCGTAGGATTGCGAATTGGAAACGCTGGCGGGATTGTTGTTGGGCGAAACGAGAAAGCCTCAGTATTGGCCTCAGATGCCATCGCACTTTTGCCACACACTTCAGAGGTTGTTTATCTTCAGCCAGGCGAGGTTGTTGAGATCAGTCAAGGAAAGATAACCCTGTCAACAATTGAAGGAAGTCAGGTCCATCGAGATCCAGTGACAACGGATATGGATTTTGAGGCAGGTCACAAGGGCAATCACCCGCATTTTATGGCGAAAGAAATTGCGGAACAATCAGCAGTTGTTCAAGCAGCTATGCGCGGAAGAACAGATTTCGCTGCTGAGACCGTTTCACTTCCTGAATTTGAAATGACCATGGACGACATAAAAAAGATTAATCGTGTGATTTTGACTGGAATGGGTACATCTCTTAACGCCTGCATTTTCGGCGCTTATTTGATTGAGACATTATCTCGAATTCCGGCGACAGCAGAGAACTCATCAGAGTTGAGATATAGAAACCCATCTATAGATTCCCGCACATTCGTTATTGCGGTTACACAATCAGGTGAAACAGCTGACACTCTTGCTGCTATGGAGCATGCTCGCACACTGGGCGCCCCTGAAGCAGTCGTATTAGAACACGAAGGCTCTGAAGCCACACGCATTGCTGATTTCAGTCTTCCAATTAGAGCTGGACAAGAAGTTGGAGTGGCATCTACAAAAACTTTGATTGCTAGCATGACTACGCTGCTGCAACTAGCGGTGGTACTTGCCGAGGCTAGAGGCTCAATTAGTCCATCCACTATGAAAATCATTATTGGAGGTTTATCAGAACTTCCTTCAATGATTGGAAGAACGATTAACTTGAGTGGTAGTTTAGATACTCTTTCGAGTCGACTTTCAGGTTTTGGCGATCTACTTTATTTGGGTCGCGGCTCGCAGCTTGCGATTGCCCTTGAAGGTGCACTCAAGATGAAGGAGTTAGCATACATACACGCTGAAGGATATCCAGCAGGTGAAATGAAGCATGGGGTGAATGCTTTGCTGGGGCCAGATATGGCGACTGTTGTTACTGTTCCAAAGAACAATCTTTACGAAAAGTTACTCTCGAATATTAGCGAGGTTAAAGCACGCGGTGGAGAAGTTGTTGCAATTGCTACAGAAGGCGATACAACAATCGAGAGGGTTGCAGATCACGTTATATTCGTACCTCAATGCCCAGAACTTTTTCAACCATTTGTGACATTGATACCAATGCAGTTATTGGCTTATCAGACTGCCGTTGCGCTTGGCAGGGACCCTGATAGGCCTAGAAACTTGGCAAAGACGGTTACCGTGGAGTAAGTCTAAAAGGACGTACTTTAAAAGTTATTCGTTGTGCGTTGGAGTTTTTTTAATGTTCAAAAAAGGGTCTAAATATACTCGCAAAGATATTGGAGAATTATATTTCCCTTCGATTTTCGCAGTCTTTATTTCTGATTGAATCCTTTTGACAACAAGTGCTGATCAATCCACTTCGATAGGGTTTCGCAATAATCTATTAAATAAACTTGGAGCGTTAAGTAACGCGAACTATCGTCGGTACTGGCTTGGATCTCTGGCTTCAGTTGGTGCTATACAGATTGCAGGCATGGCTCAGGGTTGGTTAATCGTTGACAAACTCGGTGGATCCCCACTTTCGATCGGTGCACTTGGCGCTGCTACGGCAGTTCCTACTATCCTAGTTAACCTATTCGGAGGTGTTCTGGCAGATAGAGTCGATCGTAGAAAATTGATCATCTCAGTTTCTGCTGCATCGTCACTTTTATTGTTGCTGCTTGCAGTTCTTGACTCAACCGAATTAATTGAAATTTGGCATGTAATTGTTATCGCCTCTGTTCAAGGACTGGTTATGGGGTTTGATGGGCCAGTACGGAGTTCTTATTTCCCCTTGCTTATAGATCGTAAGCACATGATGAGCGCTGTAGCTTTGGGATCAGTTATGTGGCAATTCAGCCGGCTAGCTACACCAGTTGCAGGTGGTTTCATCATACGATTCGGTGGTACGGAGTCGGTGTTTTACATAGGAGTTCTTGGGTGGGTGAGCATGTTTCTTGTGATGATCTCATTGCGAGTTAAGTCACCTCCACCCAGTAAATCACGTAACGTCATAGAAGACATGTTAGAGGGAGTGAAATTTATATTAAGCCGTCGTGACTTCGTGTTGCTTATAGGTCTTACGTATGCAACCCATTTTTTTGGGTTCCAGTACATCCAGTTGATGCCGTTTTTTGTTCAAAGATTAGAAGTTGGTGCGGAGGGGCTTGGCATATTGTTTTCGATCGTTGGCTTAGGTGCCCTTACAGGTACTTTGGTAGTAGGCAGGATTAGAGCTAACAAAAAACTCGGATTCATTATGATTGGTGGTTCGGTTATTTTCTCAATCTCCTTGGCTGCGTTTGCGTATTCGACCAATTTCTTTTTAGCTCTTTTTTATTTGTATATTGCTGGTCTGGCCAATACTATTTTCTTCGTTGTGGCTATGACGGTACTACAGCTTCGAGTGCCGGAGCGTATTAGAGGTCGAGTAATGGGCGTATACACAATAACGTTCAGCCTTATACCTCTCGGTGCAGTGATGGGTGGAGTATTTGCAACTGCATACGATGAACGAATTGCAGTTGTTGTTGGCGCTTCTATACTTGCCGGGATTTTCTTGATTGTTGGACTTTCACAACCAATGATTCGTAATCTTGACGGTACGAAAATTTCTGAGACGTGAGTCCCTCACACTCGCAACTGACGAGAGCTAGAGATACGACGGCAAGTGATGAACAGGAATTATCATTGGAGGATTACCATCGATCTGCACTGAGTTTTAGTTCTTTCCGTATTTATTTCGTCGGATCTATCCTTGCGATGAATGCACTACGACTAGGTGCTTTAGCACAGGGTCTGTTAATGTGGGAGTTAACCGGATCTACCTTAAGTCTCGGCAGTTTGGCTGCTGCAGTAGCGATACCTATGATGGTAGTCAATGTTTTCGGCGGTGTTTTCGCCGATCGTTATGAAGCAAGATTTCTACTTGGAAGTTCTTCGCTAATCGGTGCTCTGTTACTGGTGATATTAGGTGTTTTGTATATGACAAACACGGTCGAGCCGTGGCACGTATTCACTGTAGCTATTTTTTCGGGTTTAGTTGCTGGTGCGGATCAGCCATCGCGCCAGTCTTTTTTCCCTTCATTGGTTCCGAAGTCGGCAGTGAAAAGCGCTGTCACAATTAATGGATCTCTACTTGCTTCTGCATCGGTTATAGCGCCGACTTTTGGAGGAATTTTAATTGCCGTTACGGGCTTGCATATAGGATTTTTTGTCGCTGCACTTGGATGGGTTGCGATGTTAATTTCCACTCTGTTCCTTCCTGACAGAGGAATATTCTCGAATACCCGCAGTGTGATTAGTGATCTCTGGATCGGATTTGGATTTATCAAGGCAAATCGAGTAATTCTTGTTTTAACTTTGCTCGCTTTCTCAAATATGCTTATGGGATTTGGCTGGATAGCAATCCTGCCGGCTTATGTTGATAGATTCGATGGAGGCGCTCAAGAAGTTGGCTACATGTTCTCGTCAGCAGGTGTTGGTGCACTTACAGGGATTATTGTGAGTGGGAGTTTGTCGGCAGGTAGATTTCAGGGATTGGTAATACTTGCTGCTGCCGCAGCTTTCTCTTTAATAATGCTGTTTGTTTCATATTCAGAATTTCTGTTTTTATCAATGGTTTTGGCAGCATTTGCTCATTTTGGCAATGGGCTGTTTAACATTTCTTCCCTAGTTGCCGTTCAAATTAGAGTTCCTGAGAATATTCGCGGTCGGGTAATGGGTGTGTATGCCATATCACAGAGCATTGGAGTTCTTGGTGGATTATGGGCTGGGTTCTTTGCCGACACTTTCGGTATAAGAGTTGGGATGATGGTTGGCCCCTTGATTCTTCTTGTGATGATTTTAGTGATCACGCTGACGCAAAGTAGCGTTCGTAATTTGCATGAGAATCCTTGACATTAGCGATGATGTTTCTGGTTTTATGTATATAGTCTAAAAATCTATGGATACGATTTCTGATAACACTAAACCAAATCTTAGTTCAATTCGTGAACGACTTGAACGTCGCGAGGAACTTCTTTCACCTTTCGCATCACGTTCAATCGACTCTGTTAGGGCACTTTCCGAAAAACCATCAGACACTCGCACGGAGTTTCAGCGAGATCGAGACCGTGTAATTCACACAAATTCGTTTAGGCGGCTGAAACATAAGAGTCAGGTTTTTGTGGCGCCTCAAGGTGATCACTTCACTACACGACTGACTCACGTGATAGAAGTATCACAGGTTGGAAGATCTATAGCGCGAGCTCTTAATTTGAACGAAGATCTTGTCGAAGCAATTGGTCTAGGACATGATCTTGGCCATACGCCTTTTGGTCATATCGGCGAGAGTGTTTTAAATCGTATGCTGCCTGGAGGTTTTCATCATAGTCGGCAATCAGTACGGCTTATAACCCAACTGGAGAAGGGTGGCAAAGGCCTCAATCTTACAGACCATGTGATCGATGGTATACGTAATCATTCAAAGCCTGAAGGCGAGTTTTTATCGCGTTCCGCAGTGGTTAATTTATCTCTTGAGGGGCAAATCGTTCGAATATCAGATGCTCTTGCCTATTTAGCCCACGACATTTTAGACGCACTTCGATCCGATTACATAAAAATTGACGATCTGCCTAAAGAGGCGATTCAAGCTCTAGGTGTTAGGCATTCCCAGCGTATCGATGCGGTTGTACGTGATGTTGTTGAATCTTCTTGGGACTGTACTGGTGAAAATAATGTAGAGTCAAACATCGAAGATGTTGGTCGCAAACCATGGATTCGCATGTCATCAGAACTTGGCAAGATCGTAACTGATCTTCGTGTGTTCATGTTTGATCGTTTTTATCACCCTATAAGTGCATCGACGGAGGGGTGTAAGGCAGCAGCTATAGTCGAGGTGCTTTTTGAGCACTTTAATCGGTACCCGTATTTGATACCTGATTGGATAAGAGAACTATCCGATTCAGATCAACGCGCCGCTTCTGACTACGTATGCGGAATGACTGATAATTTTGCATTGATGATGGCTGAGCAAGTTAAGCCAGGTTTGAGTGATGGTGTGTTCCAGGGTCGAATATAGAAATTCAATAAAATTACTTCAGCAAAAGCATCAATGCTGCCAATAGATACGTATACTCTTGCTATGAGTGCTACCTATCCGTATACGTGTGGGAATTGAACTGTCTAATTTGGTTTGACACGAGTGTATGACTATATTAGATAGGTACCTTGAGTTTTTGTCGCATGGCTTTAGTTGATGAAGTAAAAAGTCGTTCCGATATCGTTCAGATTATCTCCGATTATGTTGATTTGGATACATCGTCGCGTCTACCGAAAGCTAATTGCCCATTTCACGTTGAACGTAGCCCTTCATTTGTGGTTTACCCTGAATCTGTTAGTGAACCTGGTAGCTGGCGTTGCTTTGGATCCTGCGCTGAAGGTGGCGATGTTATCTCCTTTGTGATGAAGAGAGAAAATATATCTTTTCGAGACGCTTTAGAAAATTTGGCTAATCGGGCTGGAATAAACATCTCCGGTCCCGATAGTAGACTTCGCAAGAAGCCAGTTACAGGTTTAATCGAAGCAAACGGTCTCGCTGCTGAGTATTTTTTATCTCGTTTGCAGGCTCCAGTTGGTGAAGATACGGTTTCGTACTTGCGAGATCGTGGAATCGATCTAGAAGCCGCCGCTAGGCGAGGATTAGGCTTGGCGCCAAGTGGTATTGAAACTCTTTCAGGCCATCTTCGTACTCGCGATGTACAAGCACGTACTGCTATAGACGCAGGTTTGATCACTCGCAAGGACGATGGTTCATGGCGTGATATGTTCACAGGTCGTTTGACTATAGAGATCCGGGATGAGCGTAACCGAATTATTGGTTTTGGAGGTCGGTCACTTGATGATTCAGGACCGAAATATATCAACACGCCTCAAACTGATGCATTCGATAAATCATCAGTACTTTATGGATTGAACTGGGCAGCTGAATCTGTAAGGGCGTTAAATGAGGCCGTGGTTGTTGAAGGTTACATGGATGTCATAGCTGCTCATGAACATGGCTTCACAAACGTTGTTGCTTCAATGGGTACTGCTATAACCAGTTCTCAACTTGATTTATTGACCCGGCACGTAACTGCTGGTGGTTCGGGAACGATCATATTATGTCTGGATTCTGATGCTGCTGGTGAGGCTGCAACACTGCGGGCATTAGAAGATATATCAACTGCATTGAATTCAGAGCGGCGAAAGGGTGTTGAAGTAAAAGTTGCTCGACCGAATGGTGGGAAAGATCCTGATGAGGCCATTCGAGCCAATCCCGATAGCTGGCGAGCGTCTATCAGTAATGCAGACTCTCTTCCAGACCATTTGATAGATGTTAAGTCAAAACTTTATAACCTTGAATCAGATCAGGGTATTGTGGATTTTGTGCAGAGTGTTGCCCCGATCATTCTCAACATTAGTAACCCTCTTTCTCAGGCTCGTTACTTGTCGAATGTTTCGGAAATCACAGGTGTTGACCATCAAACGATTAAGTCAATTATCGATAAGCCTAGTAGTTCTTCTGGAACTGGTAATAATCTTTCTTACGGGGAATCAATTTCACCAGATCAGGCTGCGAAAAAGATTGCTGCCGCTGGTGGAGACCCTCTTGAAGAACATTTGCTTTCTCTTGTATTGCAGAGGGGTGATTTACGAGAACATGCGATAGAGATGCCAGCAGATTTTTTCCACAGTTCCGATAACAAGGCTTTGTTTACGGCATGGCA
>DBSW01000019.1 GCA_002306745.1 Dehalococcoidia bacterium UBA1332
GAAGCGATATCTTCTAGTGAATTGAATGTCTTACCGTTTAATATCTCTAAAAAGTGACCATTGATCACTTCGACCGCGGCTTTTCCGCCTCCTCCGTAACCCCACCCTGTCTGACCTGTATCTGTGTCTATCTTCACAACTATTTGCCACAGATGAGTACGCCATGATGGGACCGTGTGCTGATAGTTCGGATAAATGGCTTTAACTGATTTAATTTTCAATCGTAAATGCCTTGATTGAGGGAATTTGATGATGCGTCGGAGTTACTGGTTGTTCGGTACTTTCGGAGATTCTGCTTTTGTAAAGATGCGGGAAACTAATTGAACAGCTGCAAATCCAACTGCACCAATTACTGCGATGAGCGCTACTGCTATCGGAGCATTCAGCGCTTCTGCAGCTGCACCCATGGATAACGCACCAAATGGCATCAGGCCTATAACTAGGAATCGTATGCTTACTACTCTGCCTCGAATGTAGTCTGGGCAGTAAACCTGTACCACGGTCATGTTTACAACCATGTAGCTTGTAGCGGCGAAAGCTGTGATAGTTACCAATGAGATTGAAAGCAGGTACCAAGATGATAGTGCGAATCCGATCAGGGTTGCAGAAGCAAGTAATCCAAATGCTAATTCAAGCTTCTGGTGAGAAACTTTTTCGCCGATTGCAACAACAGTAAGCGACCCGGCTAGAGATCCTACACCAGCTGCCAGCATGAGCACACCTAGCCCACCTGCACCGACATTAAGTACATCCTCAGCAAATACTGGCATTAACGACTGAAAAGGTCCGACGGTTAGGATCATTACTATCGCTCCTAGCATTAGGAATCGAAGAGTGGAATGTTCAAACACATACGATAGGCCTGCCTTGATGTTGTCCGTAATTGATCCGCTGGCATCGTTAACACTGGTGTGGTGAATTGGCTTAAGCGATGAGTAAAGGACTAGAGCTGGGATTACTAAAATTGCGCTGACCCCAAGTGTCCATGTTGTGCCAATTATTGAAAGCATGATGCCGCCGATAGCAGGTCCAACGATCTGTGCCGAGTTATATGTAGTTGCAGAAAGTCCGACTGCAGTTCTCATTTGTTCTCGGTGCACAAGTCCAGATACCAATGACTGGCGTGCAGAAACAGCGAGCGAGAAGGTAATACCGTTTATTACAGACAACGCAAGAATATGCCAAGGTGCAATTATGCCCGCTGCTGATATGGCAAATAAGGCTAAGAAACTTGCAAGGAGTGTACCGTCAGCTGCCAAGGTAATCATTTTACGGTCGAGGCGGTCCGCAAGAACACCACCAAAGAGCGATAGTAATAACATCGGCATCATCATGGTTGCCGTCACCATAGCTACCATTAGCGGCGACTCCGTAAGCTGGTACATCATCCAGCCGCGGATCAACATTTGCATGTTGAATCCTGTGAATGTTGTTAATCCTGCTACCCAGTATTTTCTGTACTGACTATTTCGAAGAACACCAAGGGGGTGGCCTCGACGTAAATGTCGAACGGGTCGTACTTTCGATTTAGTTCGATTGGTAGTACGTTCGTTGCTTTGTCTGTGGAGTAGTCTTGGGGTTACCGTATCTAGAACTCCGTCGCCGTCTAAAGATTTAGATCAGAGCTTTTATCTAGTAATTGTTTGGACGTAAAACGAGAGCGGCTTGGCCGCTCCCTTAATTAAAGTTCGCGCCTTGGACTCCTAATCTCAATAGATTTGGCAACAATAATTTTGAAAAATCGGTCAATACTTATAACTTTAACTTTTAGTGAGTACTCATTTACTTACTTTTGGTATTGAGATTGAATTGATATAAACGCTAGATTGCCAAAATTGCGCTATATCGGGTTATGTGAATGTGTGTTTACGGTTTTACAATGGTGTAGTTTCGTTTATTCAGGCCAAGAATTTGGTTTGTTTGTAAGTTACGGCAGTGTCGGGGCGTGGCGCAGTGGAAGCGCACCCGCTTTGGGAGCGGGGGGTCGCAGGTTCGAATCCTGCCGCCCCGACCATTAAACAAACTGATAATCAAAGACCATACTCATTTGAGATATCTTTTTTTTATTGCGTGCTTTTCTGAGCTTTTTTGTGAAAACCGGAAAGTCGCAGATCATTTATCCGAAACTGTTCTTTGTGAACGGAATGTCCGGTAGTGTAAGTATTTGGGCGAGTGGATAACTCAAAAGAAACTATGTCTGCGTCACCGATAATCCTCCTCCCCCCTTCTGAAGGTAAAGCGACAGGAGGTGAGGACCCTGTACTTGATTTAGATGCGCTGTCATTTCCTGAATTGAAGCAAGAGCGACTGTTGATGATTAAAGCTCTTAGTGAGCTTATGTCGGATTCATCACTGGCTCAGAAAACCCTTGGAGTGAAAGCTGCTGCACTAGAAACCGCGAGATTATATAACTCCGAGTTAACGAAAGCGTCTACCATGGCTGCGATCGAGCGTTATACGGGGGTCATGTACGACTTTATAGATTATCGGTCGCTTGATGAAGCCCCTCGATTATTTTTTGGATCGAACACGATCATTATGTCCGGTCTGTTTGGGCTTGTTCGACCTTTTGACTTGATTCCGAATTACAAGCTTAAAATGGGTGCAAAGATAAGGGGCAATAAGACTTGTTCCGCAATCTGGAAGCCTTTAGTGACGAAATCGCTCAGCAGGGTAACCGAGGGTAGGGTCGTTTGGGATCTGCTACCGATCGAACACAGTGCAGCTTGGGATCCATCTCGGCTGAATTATTCCGCAAGGTTTACCGTTAAGTTTCTTAATGATTCCGGAGAGGGCAAGCTGAGGACATTGAGTCACTGGTCCAAGGCGATGAAGGGTGCGTTGATTCGTCACTTGGTATCTCGTGCTGACGAAACTGGGCATCCTGAATTAGCGCTTAATTCTTTAAGAGCGTTTAAACATCCTCAGGGCTATGAATTTCGTGATGACATGATCAATAAAAGCGAAAATATCACGGAACTAATTTTTCTAAAGAAAAATTAGCTAAATTGCTTGCTGGTTATCAATCCTGCAGAGTTTATAGCGAACCATCAATAATCATATCGATGACTGCAGGTTTGCCTGAATCAATCGCAGAATTTACCGCTGATTCTATGTCGGCAGGATCCTCGATTCTCGAACCTTGAATGCCGTAAGCTTGAGCCTGTGCTGCGAAGTCAATAGGGTTTGGAAAGTCCATAGCAAAGTAGGAATCTGGCATCTCAAGTTCATTCAGTCGGTGATAGTGATTCATGTTCACTTTTAAGACCCGGTAAGATGCGTTGTTGCAGATTACGAAAATCGCTGGTATCTCCGAATTCACGGCGGTCCATAAACCTTGGACCGTCATAATAGCGCTGCCGTCTCCGATCACTCCAACAGCTGGTTGATCTGGTCTTCCAAGCTTGACCCCCATAACAGCACCCATACCCCAGCCTATTGCCTGACCTCTGCATCCGTAGTAAGTCCCTTGAGTTGAGGGTAATAGCGCTTCGAAAAGTAGGTCGCCTGTGCTGACTGAATCGTTGAAAACTGCAGTATTAGCGGGCATCGCCTTGGCAAGATTATCTACCATCATTGCTGGTGACATCGGTCTGCCTTTTGAGCTTTTACTCGCTAAGAGTCTGAAAGCTTCGTTTCTGGTTGCGCTTTCTGCGGCAGCTTCCCGTGATCTAACAGCAGCAGACTCTGATTGAGATCCGCTCAAACCATTCCTTAGAGCCTCGGCAAGTTGAGATAAGGCTTTTGCTGGAGATGCAAGGATGCCTATATCTGTTGGCTCGGACTTACCTATGGCATCAGAGTTGATGTCGATATGGACAAGTTTTGCGCTTGATGATACAAACTGTCCTGGTTGGTAAAAGAAATCTTCAAATACCGGGCAACCGACAGCGATCACAATATCGGCGGCTCTAACAGCTGCCACAGCTTCGGCAGTTCGCATGTTTAAGTTGCCTTGCCACAGTGGATGATTAGCTGGGAAGTTGACGGTAGTCGAACCGTGCCCATATGTTCGCATTCCACCAGCTTCAGCTACTGCCACGGCATCTATAGTTCCGTCCGTATCGACAACCCTATCTCCCACAATTAGTATCGGGCGATCCGCAGTCGCCACTAGTTCACAGACTTGATCGATCATCTGAGGATCCGCGGAAGGGGAGATGTCTACCTGGGCTGACGGTATCAAGTCTACATCTGCTTCATCATCAAATGCGTTTGCTGACATCGCGACAAAAGTTGGACCAGTAGGTACCGTTCTCGCTTCCTGAAAAGCTCTTCTGATTACAGATGGAACTTGTTCAGCATGTGTAATTTCACTGCTCCATTTGGCATATGGTCGCGCCATATCGGCAAGATCAGAACGGCCTGGAGCTAACTTTCTTATGTCCTTATTTCCGGCTGTCATTACCATTGGTGTTCCGCCATATAGCTGATCGATCATTAGCGACAGACCGTTGGACATACCGTTATCAATATGCAGGCTGACAAGCGGTACTTTGCCAGTTGTTCGAGCGTAGCCTTCCGCTAGTCCGACCGCTACGCCTTCTTGCAGTACCAATACGTATTCAATCGATGGGTACTGACTCATCACCGCCATCATTGGTGCTTCACTTGTCCCGGGGTTGCCGAACATGTATTCGACTCCCTCTGCTTCAAACATTTTTAGAAGAGCATGTTTACCAGAGATACGTACCAACTTATAAAATCCTTTTTAGGCTAACTGGATCTCGGATTATTTTCCGTCTATGGATTCGATCAATACTGTTCTTAATTTGTTAGCGACTATTTCGAGTTCACCTTCTTGTAAATTCAATGGGTCTATCCACATTCTGTCAGGATGAGGCCTGTGGTCTACTCGTATATACACACGTGGTTTGGTCCGCTTCATTTTTTCAGCGATTTCTTCGTAAGTGTGTCCTGCCCAATCATTATTTAATCGAATTACTGCGTGTGGAATGTAGTGGTCATAATTATGGACTACTTTAGCGGTTATTCCAGGTATTTCGACAATCTGGTCGACAACAAAGTTCATTTGCTCTCGGTACTTGCTGGTTTCTGCTTCTTCGTCGATATCCGTGAATAGTTCTATAGCCGTAAGTAAACCGGCAATTTCCTCTTTAGATACTTTTTGTGCACGTGCGGCAACTGGATTTGGCGCGTTGTTAAGTCGTGCGTATTCGATCCATTCTTTTTTACCTACGAGAAATCCGGTACTTTGCGGTCCCCGAATTGCTTTCCCGCCGGAGAAGCTAACTAGATCAGCGCCTTGTCCTGTGTACTTTGTGAGATTTTCTCGTGGTGGCAGCATCGATGCTCCGTCAGCGAGCACAGGTAAATTGTGGCTATGTGCTAGATCAACTAGTTCGTTTAACGGGACACCCAGGTGCTCTTTAAAAGGCGATTCGAGATGAACGAACCCAGCAGTGTTCTGAGTTATAGCGCCTGCAAGCTCGTCTACTGTACAGTCAGTTGGTCTACCGACTTCCACGAACCTCGCTCCCGGTACTAGGTAGAGATGGTCGTATATGAATCTATGACCTCGTTGAATTATCAGTTCGTTGGGAATGCCATCTGTTATTGGTAGTTGATAGATCCGCTCTGGATCGTCCTTTGCCATCGCTGCTGCTGCTTGAACAACTAATCCTCCCGATGCTCCTGAAGTAATTGTTGCAGCTTCATTACCAGTAAGATCGGCTATGCGTCGTCCTGCTGCTATCAGCAATTCTTCCATGTCAACAAAAACTTCACTCATTGCTTTCATAGCACGAATCGTTTCCGGTCGAGGTCGGGAACCTGAGTGTTTTGTATTCGGGCCACCAGCATTGATTAATTTGGTGATGCCTAGGTTGTCGATTATTGATTGCCCGCTCATTTGATCTGTGATTTAACTAGTCTCCGTTTATTTTGCCTGAAGAGATCGAGGTGCTTGGCACTGAAGTGGCTACACTCGTTGTGATTTTTTCTTGATTGTCTTCCAGCACCGGCCAATCTGGGATCAACTGTTTTCTTGTGCTTTCGAGCAGTGTTATCGCTAATGCTCCAACTAGGCTGAATGCACCTGAAAGCATGATAGCCCACGTGTATGTACCAGATATATCGAACACCATGCCTGGGATCATGCCCCCAACTGCCATACCGAGTCCTGCCCCTAGAAGTTGCCAACCATAAGTTGTCCCCATTGGTGCGTGCCCATAATACTTTCGTATAAGAACTGGAAATGCGGTACCTTCCCCTCCATACGGGATGGCCCACGTTACAGCGAATATGTAGAAATCTAGAGTGGAATCAGCTGTAAATAGCAGGAAGACACCGATACCCTGTCCGAAGAATGCGATAAACATCACAGTTTTTGCACTTATTTTTTCGGCGAGTACTGGTGCCATGAATCTAGTTATTACACTGACAACCGAAATGGTTGTTAAAACGCCGGCGGCAGTCAGTGGACCGAGTCCCTTTGAAATACCAAGAGGGATGATTCCTACAAGGATGACCGCGTGGCCTACACAACCTAGGAAGTGGATATTAATTAGGTTCCAGAAAGCGTTGGTATTATATGCAAAACGCTGGAACTCTTTTTGTGTTTTGGTGTAAATATTTCCACTTGTTATTAATGGGCTATCGTTTATTCGTGTCCCGTAGGCAATGCGTCCCGCATCTTCTGGCGTATTTCTGAAAAACATTAGTATCAGGACCAATGTTAGGGTACCGGTAATTCCGACTATCATGAACGCTTGGCTCCAACCAACTGTTGCGAAAAGAACAGCTAATACTTGAACCACAAGAGCGGGTCCAAGGCTCCAAGACACCATCATGATCCCGGTCCCCAGTCCAAGGTGGCGTCGGAACCAGGCTGCGACTGCAGGTACTACAGGTACTAGAAGTAGCGCTTGTGAAATTCCAAAAACTATACCGTAAGCGGTATATAGTTCCCAGATGTGTTTTGTCTGGGAAGTCCACATCATTCCGATGAAGAAAAGCACGGTGCCTACCAACATGGTTTGTCTTGCGCCGAATCGATTACCCAGCCATCCTGCTGCAGGTGATGCAATCGCAGTTACGATAGACATCAATGCGTAAGCAAAACCAATGGACCCAGGTGACCAACCGAAAGTTTCTACTAGTGGATCGACCAGCACTCCAAATGCCATTCTTATCGCAGCACCTACCATCTGCACCACACCTGCGATAGCAACAATTACCCACGCGTAGTGAGCTATTGTGTGTTCTTTAAGATCAAGCTTTTTGTCGAACCAGAGTGCTGCTTTTCGCATAAAAATCAATTAGTGTAGCGGGCATGCAAGGATGAGCCCGTCCTCCCACCATTTGTTGTCAATTTGCGATTCGTTAACTCCGGCAGCAATTGCACGGTTTTCGATACGATCTGCGGAGGCCCATGCTCCGAAATAAATCAGCATTGCCACAGTCGCTATCACGGAAAAAATTAATAGACTGAACCCAAGTACTGGTCGTCGATTTATTTCAAAACCTTCCATTGTCGGGGTGTTTTGATCAATAGATTGCAATGGTTCCTCGATTTTCATCGAAAGATAATACGCTGATATTTGACTGTATATTCAAGAGAGGGTTGCCACTTTATGTGCTGTAATCCACTCTTCATCAAGTTCGATTCCTAGGCCGTGTCCTGTAGGTGCCTCCAGATGACCGCGTTCATTTATTTGAAGTTGCTCTTTGACACCCCATTGGTGAACTTCTTTTGGAAGCCAGTATTCAAAGTAGGTGCAGTTGATAGAAGACATGATTACATGTAGGTTCGCTGCATTGAGGGCTGAGTTACCGGCAAGACCAACTTCACAAATCTTGTGAAATCCTTCGACCATGGACATCTGCTTTTTTAAGCCTGTGATACCAATTTTGCGTACTGAGCCGCGTATGAGTCTAACTGTGTTGTTTTTAAGAAAATTTGCGGCTTCATGGAATAGAAATCCATGGGTGTCACTCATGTTTATCGGGGTTTTGAGACGGCTAGATAGTTCCTTTATAGCTTCTACATTGCTTACGTTAATCGGGTCTTCGAACCAGAAGTAGTCGTTTTGATCTAATGCACTACCGACGTAAAGTGCCTCTCGGAATGAGTAGCCGTGGTTTCGGTCCAGCATCAATGTCATGCGTTCATCCACTGCTTCTCTTACTTTCGACGCCATGATTGCCGCCTGTTTGTAGTTCAGTGGCCCTGGGTGGATTTTGTAAGCTGTGAATCCTTCATCAAGGAGTTTAAGCGCTTCTTCAACGAAACCTTCAGGACTGTTATGTCTGGGCGGGTATGTTGCGTAAATAGGAACTTCGGTACGCGCAGTCCCGAGTAGTTTGTGAATGGGTTGGTTAGCTTGCTTACCTGCGATGTCCCACAGTGCGACATCTAAAGGAGCCCAGGTGGGTTCCATTTCGTAACCATGCCCAGCAATCACAGGAATCTGGTTCCATAGCCACTCGCGATCAGATGGTTCGTGATGCATGATTACCGGTTTTAGCTTTTTGATGATCGCATTCATTCGGTCTGAAGCGTCTGCACCCTGATCACCGATGAACGCATTTCCCTGTATGCCTTCATCGGTATGAACACGTAAAACACCCTGAGTAGTGCGCCCGCCTAGGTCGGTTCTTTCGTCTTGCACGCGTACCGATGGAGGATGTCTTTCAATCACATCGATTGTGATGTCAGTAATTTTCATAATTTGTTGCTTTTAAATTGGTGAATAACTGTGTTGTTTATTGATACGTCGAATTTGATTAAGGATGGTACACCGTCGAAGAGAACAGACGAGTAAAACTGTTCTTGCAAGGTGCCAAATCAAAAAAATCATAACAAAATGTACTAATGGCGTATTTTGGATGCTATTTGCAAGTAACGGGATCCCTTGGTGACTTAGCTAGCACGTAATCTAAAGAACGTTTGTTTTCAGATTTATTCTTTGGGGGGATTAATTGGTAGTTTCTACGGACTTATCTGTAGTTGAGCCGAAAATACGAGAACTTGCCTTGGCTTCTATGGAGCAAGATCGAATTCCAGGTCTTTCGATTGGAATAGTGAGAGGCAATTCCTTGATTGGATACTTTTCTTTCGGCACGCAGAATTTAGGCGAGGCGAAAGCACCAACTGAAAAGACCATCTCTCGAGTTGCATCAATCACAAAAACTTTCACTGCAACCGCAATTCTTCAGCTCAGAGACCTAGGCCAGTTAGAGTTAGACGATCCATTATTGGTGCACATGCCAGACTTTACGATTGCTAACGCACTTCGTGGGACATTAGAAGGCGTAACTTTGCTACGCTTGATGACTCACTATTCCGGTCTTCGGACCGAACATCCACTAACCGACTGGCAGAAGCCATCATTTCCAACCACAGCTGACATTATGGACAACCTTGCAGATATTGATGTCGTAATCCCTCAGGATAGTCAGTGGAAATATTCGAATCTCGCTGTAGGACTATTAGGCCATGTAATCGAATATGTAAGTGGAGTGTCTTATGAGCAGTATGTTTACGAAGAGATTATCAATCCGTTGGGAATGAGTAACACAAGATTTGAGCTTGATACGGAACGTAAGAAACTTCAATCGACCGGTTATAGTCATCCAACACCCGGTGAAACTGACTTAAGGCCTGCACCCTATGCACCGCTTAAAGGGATCGCTGCAGCTGGGCAATTGCATTCAAATGTCGAAGATCTTGCTAAGTGGATGTCTTTTCAATTTACTTCTGGCCGAACTTTTCACCCGAGCAAAGTTCTGTCCTCAGAATCACTTGCGGAAATGCATCGGCCTGTATACCTGTCAAGGGATTGGTCCACCGGCCAGGCAATTGGATGGAGAATGAATAGGCGTAATGATCTTGTCACTCATAACCATGGTGGGGGTATACAAGGTTATGCATCAAATATGGTGTTTAGCGTTGAAAATCAGACAGGTGTGATTGTTCTTGCCAATATATGGCCGGCACCAACGCCATATGTTCTTGCAGAAGATATCGCTGAATTGATAATTCGAGATGTCGGCCCATTGCCAGAGCCAAATGAAAACGGTTTGGAATCAGTCTCTGAAAATGATGCAGCCCCTTATCTTGGCCGATATTGGGCTGAGCCAGGAGCTTATGTGGATGTCGTATTCAAGTGCGGCGAATTTGGTCTTGGAAATCCTAGGCAAGGTGATTACACCCTTCATGGCCCTGCCGGTTTAGCTAAGGATCCGTCTGTTGCGAGTGTTCATTCATTTCGCACAATTGGAGGTCGAGGTGCTGGCGAGTTAGCTGAGTTCGCTGTTCCCACTTACGGAAAGGCCGAATCTTTCAGGCTTGGTGGTTTTCTGTATGTACGTTCGGACTGACTTTATCGATAAAAATTGTGAGTTTTCGGTATAAAAAATAATAAAGGTTGAAAATGGCCAGAGTACTCGAAATAGCTGACGGATTTATAGATACCGTGGCTAAGTATCATCCTCTTTCTGCTACTCATATGGGCATCAGTGGTTTTGACCATCTGATGCCCAATTATACGCCCGAATCCGCTGAAGCATTTAATTCTGATGTTCTCGCTGCTCAGAAAGAAATGGAGTCAGCTATACCTACTAACGAAGCTGAACGTATGTGTAGAGACACTTTTATTGACCATGTTTCCATTTCAATCGAACAACATGAATCTCGTGAAGATTTACGTGATATGAATGTGCTTTTCTCACCCGTTCAAAGCGTACGTTCTATTTTTGATCTCATGCAGCGAGATTCAATCGAAGCCTGGGAGAATATTGCTTCCCGGATGGAAAAGATCAATGAATCACTTGCAGGATACCGACGTACATTGGACGTTGGACGCTCTGAAGGCTTAGTGACTTCAGTGCGGCAAGTGGATGGTACTGCGAAGCAGTGTGAAGTCTGGTCAGGTCAGGGCGAGAGTGCGCCTTTTTTTGACTCAATGGTGTCGGCTTTTTGGGATTCAGATGTAGATGATGAGGCTCTGGCTAAGCGTGTAAAAGCAGCTGCAGATAGTGCGACTGTAGCCTACTCAGCGATGGGTGAATATCTACGAAAAGAATATATGCCTAGCGCGACTTCCGTCGATGGTGTAGGACGTGATAGATATGCGTTGTCGGCTAAGGCTTATCTTGGCGCAGAAATTGATCTTGAAGAGACCTATGAATGGGGTTGGGAACAACTTGCGTGGGTGAGGTCTGAAATGACAGATACTGCTAAAAAAATCAAAAATGGGGCCACCATACTTGAAGCTATAGAAATACTAGAAAGTGACCCGCAAAAGATGATCACTGGGGAAGAAAAGTTTCGTCAGTGGATGCAAAACCTACAGGATCAAACAATTGACGATATGCAGGGAGTTCATTTCGATATTGCTGAACCAGTCAGGCATATAGAGGCGTTAATTGCACCTCCCGGCGGTGCTCTTGCCATGTATTACACTGGCCCTTCAGAGGATTTTTCTCGGCCGGGCCGTACATGGTATCCAACCGGCGGAAAGACAGAATTTCCTATCTGGAGGGAGGTTTCAATTGCTTACCATGAAGGCGTTCCCGGTCACCATTTTCAGATCGCAAGTAATGTTGCCATGACAGAGGAACTATCCCGGTTCCAACGTTTAATTGCAGGGACTTCAGGTCATGCTGAGGGTTGGGCCCTTTATGCAGAACGGTTAATGGGCGAACTTGGCTACCTTGAAATCCCTGATTATTACATGGGTATGCTTGATGCTCAGGCTCTACGAAGTGTTCGGGTGATTGTTGATATCGGTATGCATCTCGGCCTGAAAATTCCCAATCATTCTGGCTTTAGTGCTGGTGAAGTTTGGAACGCTGACTTAGCTTTAGAATTCATGAGGAAGAATGTTCATTTTCCATCAGACTTTCTTATTTCAGAAGTGGATCGGTATCTTGGTATTCCGGGACAGGCGATCAGTTATAAAGTGGGTGAGCGTGTTTGGCTTGAAGCTCGTAGTTCAGCTAAACAAACGCTCGGATCTGGTTTTGACTTAAAAACTTGGCACAACAGGGCACTCAGGCTAGGACCAATGGGTCTAGCCCAGATGAAACGAGAATTGGAGTAATCGGTTTTGATTATCGATTTTGTACTCCTATACGTCGATTGCCATTAATTCTTCGGCATATATAACTTGGCCACCGTAGACCTCACGTATATCTCCAAGTCCCTTTTCTAGTGGTCCATGTTGGGAGATGTGTGGTCCCATGTGAACAAGAATTAGCTTTTTTACCCCTGCTTCTTCGGCCATTCGGGCTGCGCCTGTAGTTCCACATTGTCCAGGGGCTTCACCGTCCATGTCCATGCATTCTTGGTCATCCCAGCACATACAAAGCATTACATCGGCGTCTTTTGCTAAATCAATTACGGATTGGCAAGGTTGAGTATCACCAGTGAATACAACAGACTTGCCTGACTTGGTTTCAATTCGATATGCAAGAGAGTCGAGATATGGTTGAACGTGTTCCGCTGGAGCTGAAATGGCTTCGAAGTTTTTCGCTGTATGGATCGTGCCCACACCCACATCTCTTGCTTTAATTTTGGGTGCTTTGCGTGGAAGCACACCTCCTCGATTGATATAAACCTTTTGCGAGAGCGGGTGGTAAATACGGGCTTTCCAGTCGTGAGCGAATACACCATTTTCACCGATCACACCTTCGGTGATTTTCTCTGTTAATGTAGGACCGAACACTTGTAACTGGTTTTCTTTACCTATCGATTGGTCGAAGCGTGTTAGTAAAAAGCACGGGTAATCAATGTCATGATCGAAATGATGATGCGTAAAAAATATGTAGTCGATATCCAGTGGCCATAGCCCTGCTTGGACTAGTTTATGAGTTGTTGCAGGACCGCAATCGATCATGATTTTTTCGCCTTCAACTTCGAGTACGTACGCTGAGCCAAAGCGGGTTGGAGTGGGGGTTGGGGTCCCTGCGCCGAGAACATAAAGTTTTGCCATTATCGATTGCCTCCGAAGTTAATGATTCGGTGTCTAGTTTATGCGTATCTAGTTGATCTAGTCTGATCGGTTACGAAAACCTCTGCAAAGATCATATTCCCGTTTACCTGTAGAAATGGCACCAGTGTTATGCAGGATTTATCGCATATTTTAAAAAGCGGGGCGATTTTAAATTTGTCGAGCTGAAAAATCGACAAAACTCGTAAAAAAGTTACTAGGAGTTTGTTAGCCGTTACCGGATAGAGTCTCGCCCGTTGGGTTAGCGTGTTGTAGGTGCGTGACTTCAAAAACACGCTTTCTGGCGTGATTAGTGGAGGCTTTTTGATGCTTTACTTTAAATCTTGTTTACGTTGCAAAGACGGTACTGTGGAGCTTGGTTCTGATAATTTCGGTTCGTTTTTGATTTGCCTTACATGCGGGTACACAATCAATTCCCGTTCAATTAGGGCTAACGGGACGATTGAACAGCCAGCTACTTTGGAAGAAGATGTAGTTATGGCTCCTCAGCTTGAACCAGTCAGCATGTTCGATGAAAACTTAGAAACTGATTACGATCCTGAACTAGACTTGGCGGAGATAGAAAATTTAATTGAATCTGATGAAATCGATCTTGAAGAAGCGGCTGTATAGAGGCGTGGCGTAATCAGCAAATTCTAATGGGATTCGTAATTCACTGTGACTTCTATGATGTTATTTGTGTCCATCATCGGCGGATCAGCCGATCTAACCGTAGGTCATCTGTCGCTGAGTCGAACCATTCGGTAACTTCTCGATGCAATGGGATACCGTCTCGTAGCCTTATTTGAGACTCTTCGTGTTCAGGTAGGCCAGCATAGTAAACTCGATCATCCCAGCATGTCGTTTATTACCTAGAGAGATTGCACCGATACCGGTCTCTTTTGCTTTCTCTATGGCTAGTCCCATTATCCGTGGTATCACTGCAATACCGAGCCCCCGGTCACAGTCGACGTTAGCTGTAGTTGGTGTCTCTCGTGTAATCGTCCATTTGGGGGTGGTGTTGATAAATCCTTCTCCCACTCCCTCAATGTAGCGGCGCATCATGTTGGATACGCCATGAGTATCTACCCCACGGGTGTCGGAAAGAAGTAGTACGTCAGTCGCTTGCCAAGAGTCCTGTTCGGAAACCTATCTTTAAAAAGAGTTCGTTAACTGTCTTCCTAAGTGGGTCAGGCATGATCCTGACAGCATTTTCCTCAGCGACATGAAAATGTTCCAACATTGGGCGAAATGGTCCAAATTAAGGTTGTTTAGTATGTAATGGGAAACATACGCCTGAATACCTACGCAGTAAATGAGAGATTAATAACTTGGATGTGTTTGTTTGGGTCAAATATAAAACAAACTGGGTAATGTACGATTCTCATATGAGTTAATGTGAAATTAGTTTATTTAGGAAAATGTGATCGGAAATCTTTCCGTAAGTGCTAGATTGCTAAACGATAGATTTAGCTCATTTGGAATTATTTTTGTAGTCGAAAGTTATAGGAATTAAGCGAGGCTATTTTGTGACTCCTCAAGAAATGGTAAAAAGGATTCATAAAGCCGCGGGTAAAGGGTGCATCGTGGTTACCGGCGCAGGTGGTAAATCTATTAGTCAACTACTTGCTGAACCTGGAGCTTCACACACTGTGCTCGATGCCCAAATTCCATACTCTAGACAGGCGTTGGAAGAGTATGTGCATGCGTTAACTGATCAGCACGTGTCGTTAAATGAGGCGAAATTGATGGCTGACTCGGCGTTTCACCGTGCGCAGCAACTTGCTACTGAAGATGGATCCTTGTTTGGCGTCGGTTGTACGGCTGCTGTAGCGACTGACAGGGATCGTAAGGGTGGCGATCGCGCTTACATTGCATGGACAAACGGTATTAGTAGAGGATCGTATTCGATCTGGTTTGATAAAGCTCGACGCTCGCGTAGGGATGAAGAAGACGTTGTATCGCGGATGGTTCTCAATGCAATAGCTGCTGCTCTAGGTATAGAGGGTCATATTAGAGTGGAGATACTTGAAAACGAGCGGGTTTATGAATCCCTTTAAGCGACTCTATGAAGAAAAGATAGGAGCATTAACTATCGCTCCTGATGGCAATGTCTCGGAATCCACACCGGAGCATCCATTGGTTTTAGCTGGTTCGTTTAATCCGTTGCATGCCGGGCATATAGCTTTATTAAAGGCGTCGAAAAAGTTTGTAAATCGACCAGCATATTTTGAAATTTCAGTGATTAATGTTGATAAGCCTATGTTGGCTCAGTCCGAATTAGTTCGGCGGGCTGCTCAGGTAAATGCGGTTGGTGAATCTTTGATTGTTACCAATGCTCCACGTTTTACGGAGAAATCTTCGTTGCTACCTGGAGCTACCTTCGTCATAGGATTAGATACTTATGAAAGGTTATTGGACCATAGTTATTATCCAGATCGACGGGTTGGGGGACAATCCGTTATCGAAAATTCTTTGAATCTAATTCAAGAGAATAATTGTCGTTTTGTAGTGGCGGGAAGAGTAGACGCCAGAAAGCATTTTAAAAGTTTGCGTGATAGCGAAATAATATTGCCTGCGCGATTTCTAGGAATGTTTATTGAATTGAGTGAATCTCAGTTTCGTTCAGATCTTTCTTCCACCGAAATTCGTAGACAAAGTCGATAATACTGTAAGGAATAAGGCTTTATGTTTAGTAGTCAGAAACTGGATGTAATTTTGAGCCTAAAACGCGTATTGAAAAATAGGAGAGTCCAGCAATTATGACCGCTGTTGATAATAAAAATTCTAGAACTGCCGGCGCAGATATAGAGGCGATGTTCACCGACCGTTGGTCGTCTAAGGCTTTTTCTGATCAGACGCTGAAACAAGAGCAGATAAATTCTCTGTTTGAAGCGGCACGATGGGCACCATCTGGAAACAATCGACAGCCTTGGCTTTTTGTTTATTCAACATCTGGTCCCCAGCGGGAAAAATTTGACTCTCTTTTGAGTGAGGGAAATGCTGTGTATGTTCCCAAAGCTGCGATGATGGTATTGGTATTTGCGCGCACTTTTGATGATGATGGAAATAGGATTAGAACTGCTTTTTTTGACACTGGTGCAGCTTGGATGTCACTGGCGTTACAGGCGAATCTAATGGGTCTTAACACTCGTGCATTAGGCGGAATTGATCTTGATGGTGCTTATGAAATAGCGAACGTCCCTGCCGATAAATATGAGACTGTTTGTGGGATAGCGATCGGATATCCGGGTACGGACGCTGACCTGATTCCGAGCCTGGTACAACAAAATTTTGCTAACGATCGCAAGGATATTA
The DNA here is from genome assembly GCA_002306745.1 of Dehalococcoidia bacterium UBA1332. GTDB lineage: Bacteria > Chloroflexota > Dehalococcoidia > Lucifugimonadales > Lucifugimonadaceae > Lucifugimonas. The sequence goes on from DBSW01000019.1 coordinate 16,275, forward strand.
GCGTAGTTGCATACAGTGATCGTTATTCACCATAGCTCAGATTGTACATTTGCGTTTCCGATTACAAAGCGTAGTTTTTATACTGAGTCTCTATCGGATGCTGGTCCCGGAATAATCGTATGTGGATGTGCGCGTATGTATTCGGCCTGTCTCGCTCCAAACATTTCTTGCAACTGCACCGTAAGGCCTCCATCGATGGCTAGCGTGTGACCGGTAATGAAAGAGGCATCTTCTGAACAAAGAAACGCGATGCCATGTGCAATATCATCTGGCGTCCCGGTTCGTCTTAAAGGGTATTGGTTTGCGAAAAAATCATGACCGGAAGGATTTTGATCCCACATTTTTGATAGGCCTTCTCCAACTATGTGCCCCGGAGCGATCGCGTTGACCCTGATACCATCTGGTCCAAAATCTGTTGCCATTTGCCGAGTTATACCTACTACGCCAGCTTTAGCGGCTTCGTAAACGAGCATCCCAGGTTCTTGTAGAAAACTGTGTACTGAGGCGAGATTGATGATATTT
>DBSW01000209.1:0-5006 GCA_002306745.1 Dehalococcoidia bacterium UBA1332
TCGCTTGAATCCAAATCAGTTGGCGCCGAATTCACAGCTATAACAGAGAATTTAAAGAGGCAAATCATAGCCTCAAAATCTTAGAGGATTAACCTCGTATTTCCGCCTCAAAAACAGCGCCACACAAACTACATTTGAATATATCGTCGTAGTAACAAGCAATCGATTTTTCGCCACAAACGAGGCATACAGTTGGTTGGTTTTCCAAGAAAATTCTAATCGGTATGCCATGCGAAATCGACGTAGGCCTCTCCACACCAGCATTAGCTCGACTCAATCGGTTCAGAACTGGTATAGAAACAGTTGTGGCCGCTATAAGAATTGACAGCACACCCAAAATCCTTGGGAATATTTCTCCGCTTGGTTCACTCCAGATAGCACCAACAATCAGAATTGCGAGAATGCTCACCAAAGCGTAAGCGCTTTTTAACACACTGAGATATCGCGCTGGCAATACAAACAGACAAATCAGACAAGAGTGACCGGCGGCAATAGCACACGTTAGAACCGACGCTGTAATCTTCCACAGTACTTCCTCGCCAGATTCGAGCCAGATCACCATAATAAACAGCGCAAAACCAATAATCGATAATGCAATACCGACGTTTGGGACACGACCAAGATGACCAAGTTCGCGCGCAGGAAACATTGTGAGAGATAGTACGCTAGCTGCGGATACATTCAAGGAAGTAAAAAGCACCTTGCCTTGAGTATCGCCAAAATCACCTGCAATAAGAGCGATTATTCCTAAGGATGCATTAATCGTTACCGAAGCGAAAAATAACATTATCGCAAATTTACGCGGTGTCATATTTCGCATTTTAGTTTGAAGACAGAAGCATCGCGGCTATCGAATCCTCTAAAGTGCGAGAATTGTCGACAGTACCAACTCTTTCATGACCTATTGAAGAATCTGCGATCATTTGAAATGTTTCCGCCGCTCCAATGTGGATATGTGAAGTCGTACCCGCTGCACTGAACGTGTCGGCTATTTCTTCCATTTCTCCTACCCAACGAAAGGCCTGAGCTGAAACAGATTTAACTCTTTCCATTTCACTCAGGGTAGTAACCTGGCTGAGCTCGAGTTCAGCAATTAAATCTTTAAAAAGACCCAGGGATTTCGCAGTCATAAGAGTAGAAGCATATAAAGCTGCAGTACCTTTAGTGAGTGCAGCGTAGACCATCTTCAATCCTGAAGCGGTACCAACTGGACCATCCATCACAGGCACAGAGATTCCCTTTCCATCCAGTTCTCCAAGTACCGAAGCATGAGTTCCGGATGCGTAGAATCGAGGAGTTGCTCCACGCCGAGGACTCCCGCCTATAATCCCTGCATCTACGAACTTACCTCCCGCATCGGTAATGACTTCAGATATCTTTGCGGCGGTATTTGGTGAAACAGCATTGCAATCTGCAACAGTAACGCATGAACCAGTACGGGTTAAAGCTTCTGCCAGATTTGCAGCAAATGTGAGTGCTTCAGAAGGAACAAGGATCGAAAGCACTAAATCACTTTGATTAACTAACTCGTCAAGTGACCCCACATCTTCAAAACCATGTCCGATTGCACGCTGTTTAGACTCATCGCTTCGACCATTCAAGTCAGTAATTACTCGGATACCATTCTGTATCAAAGCACCGCCAACACCACTCCCCATATCACCCGGGCTCATCACACCAACAGTCCCAATTTTCATTGATGACTTCCTCGTTATTCCCTAAGAAAGCACTTTCTCAGAATAATTTGTAATGTTTTCTAAAAATATAAAAAGCGCCTGGCTACTATAACCAGGCGCTGCTAACAATAAACGTAAATGCTAAACACTACGCAAATTTCAATCAATGACCGCGAGCTGCGGCGGCTATAGCATTGCCTACTAGTTCTGGCTCACCAGGTCCCATTCCGAAAACGTGGATTTCTATTCGCGGTGCGTCTAGAGAAACTCTCGTCCAAATCGACGGCTCCCCGTCTCGCAATTTTTGAACTAAATCATCGTTTGTAAATCCGACAACATCAGGATCCACACTAACAAAAACCCCGAACGGCTGATGGCCTTTAACATTAGTATTGAGCGAAGCGGTAACCCCATGAACGCCTTCCAATGGTTTTAGAATCGCTCTTGATTGAGCTTCAGCTTCGGATAGACGATCTTCGTGATTTAGTGTGATCCAACGTTGAACAGCAGCAACTACTCCCATGATCTCTTGACGATCAATTTTTTGAGGTCGCCCAACTCCTCTAATTCTTCGACCTTCATACCCAACGAAAGAGTGACGGCCAATAGCATCGATAACTTCTTTAGTACCTAGGGCAAATCCGGTCGAATGAGGAGCCCCCATATACTTAGCAGCAATACATTGAAAATCAGCTCCCATCTTAACGTATTTACCGAAATTCTCTAGAGGAAATATTTGCCCAGCTGCATCTACTGATACCGGCTTCCCTGCAGCATGAGTGATTTCTATAACCTTCTCTAAGGTCAGTACATTTGGGTCAACAGGTTTCTGTTCGTAAACTACATAGTGCACTGCAGCGGTATGTTCATTAATCGCATTACGAAGGTCATCTTCAGTAGTCCCGTTTTCGTCGCCAAACTCAACCAGTTTCGCCCCCGCAAGTTCCAGACATCGATCATACCAATAACGTTGACGTTTCTGAATCAAAATTTCATTTGGCATCCCAGTCGTGTCCGGAAGTTGCTGAATCTTCTCATCATCAGCACCTGCCATGAATGCGGCAGTTGCAAGTGTAAGAGCAGAACCTGCACCCGACGTGATATAAGCAGCAGGAACCTCGAGCATCTCTGCTATACGGTCCCCTGCTACTTGCTCCAGTTCAATAAGAGGAATATACGCGGAATCAGCTGCGTCCATTGCAGCCTTAACTTCCGGAACTGGAGTTGAGCCACCTAATAGAGTGACACTTCCAGTCGCATTAACGACGGGTCTTGCACCCATCTCCTTATAAATAGATCCCCAATCTTTGGTAAGCACTTTTCAATCCTTTATTGTGACCAAATCCGATCCTAAATTTTCCACTTAAGATCAGAATATTAGGTTCGATATAAACTGATTGGCCACTATACATAGAATATTGGCATAACGCACCCTTTATCTATAAATGGTCAACAATTAATATTGGCCTAAACGAAATACGTTATAGCATTCTGGCTCGAAATATTTTCAACAGTACCACGATATAGAAACCAAAGAACATGATCAGTCATGAGAAGGTAGCGGTTTCGTTACAGTCCGGCAAATCTATTTACGTTCATTGTTGGCCTTGCGGTAATTATGCGCAACCAATGGTTATTATCGCTCCTGAATCAAGTCCATCTGATTGGAACGTTTTCGCAAGTTTAATCTCGCCATCGCATTCGGTTGTTCTGACCGATGTATCAACATCGTTCGAATTATTAATGCTTATTTGGGAGATTGGGGAACCCGCATTAGTAATTGCACAGGGCAATAAGGCTGTAAAAGTCGCCAAAGAATTGGTCTCAATTGCACCTGGCTCAGCTAATGCTATCGTTCTTTGCGATGGTGTCATCCCTGCCAAAGAACTTCCAATAACGTATGAAATAAGTACTTTAATTTTAAGAGGTAGACAAAGCACTTCACTTTCTCACGCCGATGCAGTGGATATGCATGTGTCACTACGTTTATCTACCCTTGTTGAACCAGAAAATTGCGGTAACTTCCCCGCCAAACACAATGCAGCAGCAGCAGCAAGTGCAGTTAACTGGTTTATCAACGGAGTTAATGAAATATATGAAAACAAGTGACAATATAGTCATCGACCCTTGGGCATAATCAGAACTCTGTCATGCTGATAGATTCAAGGGAAACCCACAGCCTACCGTTGCCATCTTGAACCATCCCATTTGGACGTCCGGTTTTTTACGATAACTTTTTTTGATAATCCATCAGGAGACTTTACTGAACCATGTCCAGTTTCAGCGCTCATTTCAACTACACCCCATTGACCGTCTGCCAGCAAAACAGGTCCATAGGGCTCGCCAAGACCGTGATGAAAAATCGTACACATTGACACACTGATACATAACTCATTAATTTACGGAATTGATGAGTTAAGTCGATAATCCAATCCTAAATTAAGCGATATCAACACATAAATGCCATGATGATTGAAAAGAACTGTTTAAACCCTACCCTGCACGATATAGCTTGAAATGCATTGATGCTGTACTTTTATAGGATTGGTTCACGATCAACCCAATATTTGTATCTATTTAATTGATCGAAAAAACAATAATTAGCACTATGAGTGTGACGGCAGTCTCGTGATCAACGCTTGACTGGGTCGGCATGCCGATCCGTTGAAATTTTCAGCGCAAAACCTACCGTCGGACTTCGAGGTGATGAAAAATGAAAGTTTTGTTTCTGCAGGACGTACGTCCTTCCGCTAGAGCCGGTGACGTTAAGGAAGTCAAGGATGGTTTCGCTAGAAATTATCTACTACCACAAGGTCTAGCAGTTTTTGCTACAGATCATGAACTCCGTAGAGCGTCCAAGCTACGCCAACAAGCCGAAGACCGAAGACTTGCAGAGGCCGAAGAGTGGCAAGACATAGTTGACGGCCTAAAAGATCTAAAAATTCGTATTGAAGTTAGAACAGGGCCCACTGGTCGATTATACGGATCAGTAACAAACACAATGATCGCTGCGCAACTTACTGAAATGACGGAACGCGATATCGACCGAAAAGGGATACAGATCACTGCGCCTATCCGTACAACAGGTGAATATAAAATACCGGCAAGATTTGTTGAAGGTGTTGCCACAACCCTAAACATAGAAGTTGTTGCTGATGATGCTTCAGTTGAGCTCAACCGTCAGATGGAAGAAGCGCAAGCGCAGATGTCAGAAGAAGATACAAACGTGCTAGACCCGTCCTTCGAGGATGTACTCGCTGCTGCCGAAGCAAAGATAGACGTTGAAAGCACTGAGTCATCAGAAGCATCAGACGCCAGTGAAGAATCAGA
>DBSW01000209.1:5349-14682 GCA_002306745.1 Dehalococcoidia bacterium UBA1332
TGAAGAATCAGACGCCAATGAAGACAAAGAGAATTAAGACTTTTAATAACCCCACATAATCATGTGATTCACTTATCAATGAAATCGACCAACGACCCGGAATGAGCAATCCGGGTCGTTCCATTTAACCCTAAACACGTGACACAAAAATTTTGAGTTGAACTGAAATGTGGATACTCTGTGGACGAATGTTTATATCTTCAGTTCAAATTCATAGCATTATCGGGTTCTATTTGCCGTCATTTGATCTATATTTCGTGTCGTTGATCTTTAATTTTAAAAAGACCACTTATACCTAAACTGTCAAGCAACAATTCCCGGGAAATTCATGCAAGCTGATCGACTACCACCCCACGATTTACACGCCGAAGAATCCGTACTAGGGTCGATTCTGATTGATGGTACAGCCATAACACAGATAGCTGGATTTCTTGCTGCGAACGATTTTTACCGTGAGATCAATCGCCAAACGTTTGAAGTTTGCCACGAACTATTCCAACGAGATGATGCGATAAACCAGGTAACTGTAACTCACGAATTAGAAAATCGCGGTCTGTTGGAAACAGTCGGTGGAGCCGCTTATCTTTCCCACCTCATCGAAGTAACACCCACTTCAGTCCATATTGAGCACTATGCCAAACTAGTACACAGGACGGCAACTATGCGCCGGTTGATCGGCGCAGCAGGTGAAATAGCCGAAATTGGATATAACGACGATCCCGATGTAAATCTTGCACTTTCGGAGGCAGAAGACACACTTTTTGGCATTCGCCAGGGATCACAAAATCGAGATTTTGTTCCTCTTTCAGAGTCTCTTACGCCCTACCTCGAAGAGTCTTCACCTTTAGATCAAATCGATGGAGAACAAAATACCTCACCTATCGTGACAGGGTATAAGCGGCTAGACGACTTGCTTGTTGGAGGCCTCCAACGTTCAGATATGGTGGTGTTGGCGGCGCGTCCGTCAGTAGGTAAATCTATGATGGGCCTAAATTTCACACTTGCGGCAGCAAAAGCTGGGTTTAAGGTCGGAATTTTTTCTCTTGAGATGGGACGAGAGCAAATAGCAATGAGACTTCTCGCCTCCGAATCTCGCGTTAACATGCAGCAAATTAGAAATCGAATCCAATCACCTAGTGAAGAGGATCGAGTGATTAACTCTATTGGTCTTCTGTCCGATCTAACTATTTATGTCGATGATACGCCTTTCCAAACTGTGGCTGAAATGCGAGGTAAAGCGCGACGTCTACAGATAACCCACGGGCTCGATTTTTTGATCGTAGACTACATGCAACTAATTAACGGAGGAGCACGATCCGGCAGAGAAGGTAATCGAGCTCAAGAAGTTTCCGAAATTTCCCGTCAATTAAAGGGAATGGCGAGAGATCTACATATTCCTATTCTTGCCATATCGCAATTAAGCCGTGCAGTAGAACATCGCACTTCCCATAGACCTATGCTGTCGGACCTACGCGAATCAGGCTCAATTGAGCAAGACGCAGACGTAGTAATGTTCATACATAGAGAAGATAAATTCATAACAGAAGAGGAATGGAACAAGTCAAACCCTACCGCACCCTATCCACGTGATCGAGCTTCACTAATAGTGGCAAAACATCGTAACGGTCCGACCGACGAGGTCGAAATGCGTGTAAGAGATTCATTTGGCGTATTTGAAGAACTTTCTTTCCAAACCGCACCTTCTAAGGTTTTATCAAGTAATCCGGGAGCAATAAGGTGAACACAGGATTCCCACACGGGGTTCAGTTCACGCCGGTTCCCAATCCACTGCTCGCCTCGCTTTTGGAAGAAATCAACTCATTAGAAGAATTGAAAGTAGTCCTCCGCGCGATCCATGGGTTACACAAACAAAGAAAGCCATTAGCATCACTGGGATTCAGTGATTTATGCGCTGACCGAACGGTGGCAGCGATGCTAAACGCATCCGGTTCTGAACTGGAAAGACGAGTTAAAGATGCTATATCGTCCGCTAGTGATCGTGGGATATTCATTGTCCTAAAAGATAGCCTTGGGATAGCAAAGATATTTTTAAATACGGATCCTGTTCGCCGCACTTTAATACGACAAGGGATTGATCTTTCAAAGATAAATAATGCAGTTTCGGAAACATGGCCAGATGTAACGGCATCTGCACCAAAGCAAAACGCTATAACGTATTACGAGCAAAACATTTCGCCGATAACAGCACTAGTTGCTGAAAATATCCACCATGCTCTTCAACAGCACACAGAAGACGAAGTCATTTTGGCAATTCGCAAAGCCGCCGAAGCCAACGCCCGAAGTTGGAATTATATAGCCTCTATACTCCGCCGATGGGCGAATGAAGGCAGACCCGAGGAGCTTGACAATGGAAGAAATGGAATCACTGAACGAAATCCTCAAGAGGATCGGTCAGACCAGTTCTATGAGGAATATCTCAAGCGACAGCGAGCAAGAGGAGCTCAGTAATAACGAATTTCATTGCGAAAAGTGTGATGATAAAAGATGGTTTGTTGTAGCTGCGGATGAAGCTGCACCTGCCTCCGCACGTACAGTAATTCCATGTCACTGCCAAGAACGGGTTTGGGGTGTTAAACCATCAGACAGGATACGAGAGTACTCTGACCTAGGACCACTTGACCGATTAACATTTGACACCGTCGAACTTGGAACACGTGACACCTATTCCGAGCCATCGAGTTTCAGAGTTGCTTACCACTCGGCTCAACAATTCGTAACTAATCGACAGGGCTGGTTAGTAATATCTGGTCCTTCGGGAACGGGCAAAACTCATTTAGCAGCCGCAGTCGGTAATGCGCTTGTTGATGCTAACGAACCTGTAAGGTTTGTCTCCGTGCCTGATCTTCTAGACCATCTCCGTTCGGCTTTCGACCCAGCTATTGGCGCTCAGTTCGATGAAATCTTCATGCAGGCGATCGAAGCACCTATTCTGATCCTTGACGATCTCGGAGCTCAGTCGTCGACAGCTTGGGCCGATGAAAAACTAGATCAGATACTTACTCATCGCTACAACCGTCGGCTACCAACAATGATCACCACAGGGATTAAATTTGAGGAGCTTAACGACCGCTTAAGAACACGATTAGGAGACCCATATTTCTCAACAGTTATTGACATCAAGCCTGGAAGTGGAACGCTGGATCTCAGGGACACAGGATTGGAACCCAGACTCGCGAGTGCCATGAAATTTGATTCGTTCAATACCATGGGTGCCGCTGGAGCGACCACAGCGCAAAGACGCTCTCTAAACGAAGCGCATAAAGCAGCAAAGATCTTCACTGAACAACCATCAGGGTGGCTTTACCTCGCAGGACCAACCGGGGTCGGGAAAACCCATTTAGCAGCTGCCATAGTTAACGAAAGCATAGCGCAAGGACGAAACGTACTATTCAAGTTCGTCCCTGACTTGCTAGATAACCTACGACGTTCTTATGGTCCCACTGAAACTAAGGGTTTCGATCACATTTTTCGTCAGGTTCGAGACATTGACATTCTTATTTTGGATGACTTCGGGTCGGAAGCCACAACTGCATGGGCTGAAGAGAAGTTGTATCAATTAATTGTTCACAGGCATGATTCAATGATGCCAACGGTGTTCACAAGCCGAACCACCTTAGAAACAATTAACGGACCTGAGCCAAAAAATATGTCAAGATATTCTGATGCCATAATTTCCAGATTAAGTGATGCCAGTGTAGTAGCTGAACGCTACCTTTCAGCGCCCGATTACCGTCACCGGGGCGCATCCCCGCGTATGCCAAGACGCAGAAGCAGTACCAACAAGTCAAACGATCAGTGAACTTCGAATTACCAGAGGTCAACCCGAATAATTGCATATTCTGCAAAATCGTCTCCGGAACATCTGAAGCCAAATGGGAACGAAGTCCAGACTCTAGTTCCGCTGTGGCATGTTTTCACAACCGACTCAAATGGGTTCGAGTAATGTTGCTGGTCGTGCCGGTGCTTCATACCACTCAAATCGAATTTTGGGGTTCAGATATTTTTGCCGAAGCCGCACAAATGGCGGTTGAGATAGGTGACATAAACTGTAGTTCAGAGGGATACCGGTTGATATCGAATTTCGGATATCAAGCACATCAAAGCATCACCCACGCTCACATACACATAATTTCGGGGGAATCTAAAACACTACAGACAACCATGCCGAAGAATAATATTTTAGAAAAGGACAGCTTCGAATATTCAGAATACGATTTAGATGAAATACCGTTCGCTAGCAAAATATCCCCTACCTCGCATCCAAGTCAGCGAGATATGTGGCGCTCAAGCATCATCAAATCTACGGCAACTGCTGCACTAGATTTAGCTAAAAGTAAATCTCCGCAAGGATTTAGACTGATATCAACGTTTTCAGCCGCTTCTTCTAGTGAACAAACTGGAGCTAATTACGGAGGCATTTTCGTCCTTGGAGGCGGAATGCTTAAGTTATACGCAAATTCTTAATAAATCTAAACGTATCTAGCCACAGCCATACTTGTAATCGCAATGACAACGAGGACTGCGTTGAGGTACCCCAACAAGGTTAGTTTTCCACGTATTACTGCTAACTCATTACCGTTTAACGTCCCTGAATCAAGACCCCGCCGTAACTTAGCGGTAAAAATCCCCGCAACACCTGAAACAAAAAAGGATGTAACCGAAACCACCAAACCAAAAAGAATCATTACACCCCAAGGCGACGTACCTAAATCTGAAAAACTGCGACCAGGAGTCATTGAAACAAGTGCAAAGCCGCTAAATATTGTGATAACTGCTGCGCTTGTTATCCAAATGCTGTTCAACTTGCTAATCGTATTCAGAATTTGTCGCTCTAAATCAATTGGCGCTGACCTAATTCTTGGGTCAAGTAGTACCGCAAGGTAAACAGATGCACCTACCCAAAAAGATCCAAAAACGATATGTAAAATCCGTGTGATTACTAAGCCGACATCCATATCTAATCACCTCTCTTAATTAATTAGAACATGGAAAGGCTTCGAATAGGTTCACATCTTTCTAAATCCTACCACCTTGGTTTAGCGTAATTAGGAAAGTTGTAACCGGTCCATGATCCATTACGCGGCTTCGCATTCGAATCAACGGAAAGAATCATTTCCTTACGGTTATCCGGCTGACCGGCTTTTAATGCCTCATGACGTTCAGCAAGAGCCTCTTCATCTATCTCGACGCCCAATCCAGGTTTGTCAGGCACATCCATGCAACCATCCTTAAATTGAAGTTTGCCACCTTTGATAATGTCGCCATCAGTATCAGTCCATGGATAGTGAGTATCAGGTTGATAGTTCAATTCAGGTGTAGCAGCGCAAGAATGTAGCATGGCTGCCTGAGACACACCAAGCGAGTTGTTTGAGTGACCCGAAAGCCCCCATCCCATAACTCTGCACAATACACCAGTTTCCTTGTAAGCCAAAATTCCACCCCAGTGATGATGATCGCCTAAAATCACATCAATGCCCTCAAGTTGAGCATTAGGTTTTACATGAGAAAATGCCGACACACACATATTCGAAGCGGTTGGTATATCTGTATGCTTTTTAACTTCTGCGTGATCAGCTATGGTGTCTGTAGGGTCTTCCAAATATTGTGGTTCATACTGCTCGATCTCTTTTGCAACTCTTATCGACGTGTCTACTGTCCATACAGCGTTAGGATCAATACGAATTTCGTACCCTTGCTGTTTGGGAAAACGCTTACGTAATAATCTGAAGGTTTCGATGTCTACATCTGGCTCGAAAAACCCCCCTTTGATCTTGAGAGCTTTGAAGCCATAGCGTTCAACAAATGCCTCTGCTTGCTTCACAAACCCTTCAGGATCAAGAGCCTCTCCAGTAGCGATTTCTCCCCGACCGTTTTCATCTGCAAATTTGTAAAACAGGTAAGCGGCCCACTCCACCTTGTCGCGCGCTCGAAGACCTATATAGTCGCAGAGCGGCAATTCAGCTTGTTTTGCGGCCACATCCAACATCGCAGTTTCAACAGCAGCCCAACCCTGTGGTGAACCTATCCAACTAAGACGTGCTTTTGTTATTTGACTTGGATCTGCGCCCACAATCCAATTCCGGTTCGTTTCAATTTCGGTCGCCTTACCACCGTGAGTTTCACCAGCGCCTGTATAACCATTATCGGTCTCAATTTGGACAATAGTCCGCTCACGATACGACTCATGTACGCCCGTGCTGTTAAGTAATGGCTGATCGTGTAGTGCTACAGGGGTAACAGTAAGTTTTGAAATTTTCATATAACTAGATTTCTGACTAAAGTAATGGCAATATACGAAATTATTACAACAAATAAGAACATATCAAAAAAGTTGCTCCGATATAACACCACCTACAATGCTGACGCCTAATTGATATCTATTTCACCAAGCAGCACTATCACTGACAATTCACGATTAGACTCCACCGCAAATCACATAATTTTATGAAAATAACTAATATCACAATCTTTCCACTAGTCAGTCAACGTCCAGAGTTGCGAGTTGGCAAACCGATACATCCAAGCTGGTGGGGTTACGATCAAACATTAATAAGAATCGACACTGAAAGTGGTATCTCTGGATGGGGTTGTGCAGGTGTTAGATGGGAGATGGCTGAAGCTACAATGAAAGTTCTCTGGCCACACCTTATTGGGCAAGACGCTCTTCAGCCCGAATCAGTAACTGAACGTTTACACCAATGGACCTTCTGGTACGGACGAGGTGGAGCGATGACTAGCTACATTGGAGCGGTCAATCATGCTTTATGGGATGTGCTTGGGCATCACACTGGCCTATCCATATCACGGCTTTTCGGAGGGCGTTACCTAGAAAAAGTCAAACCGTACGCATCAATGCTATTTTCCTGGCCTGTGGAAGAGATGATTGAAACCCTTGAATCAGGATTAAATCGAAACTTTCGTGCTTTCAAGCTCGGATGGGGCACATTCGGCAGAGAGCGTAATCTTCACCATGACGAAGAGTTAGTCAAGACAGCTCGAAAAGTCATTGGCGATGATTCAGAGTTGATGGTAGACCCTGGGGGATCTGATATTTTCTGGCATGGCGACCTAAAGTGGGCAGTAGAAGCGGCTAAAATGCTTCGGGATTACAATGTCACATGGTTTGAGGAACCACTGCGGGCTGATGACATCGAAGGTTATAAACGACTCACTGAAGTATCTCCAGTCCGAATTGCAACCGGTGAAGTGTTACGGGGTCGTTTGAATTTTGAACCACTAATCAGCGAAAAAGCTTGCGACATCATTCAACCCGATCAAACAATATGCGGAGGATTATCAGAATCTCGAAAAATATGGCAGGCTGCATACGACAATAATGTTCAAGTGGTAATGCATGGGTGGAACACTGCTGTAGGAGCTGCAGCGGATCTCCAACTGACTGCGTCTATGCCTAATGGCAGATACCTAGAATACTGGCATCCCGCACCCTATGTAAGTGGGATTCTTACTACACCTCTGCTTCTTGACCAAGATGGAATGCTCCCAATCCCTGACAGTCCAGGCTTAGGAATTGAAATCGATGAAGATGCCGTAATCGCTCATGGACAAGGGGCTGAAGACTACGGAGCACTGTAACCGCCCAAACAAATCAGGAGAACAAAATGGCAATCAACGGAAAATGGCGTTACGAAGATCTCACATGGCCTGAAATGAATCAGGCCATAGAGGCGGGTTTAATACCGGTTTTACCAGTTGGAACAATGGAACAACACGGTCCACATCTTCCCGTAAAAATGGATCGATGGACGGCTACCGAAGTTGCAAAGGCAGCAGCTGAACGCCACCAGGACCGCCTATTATTTATGCCGCCAGTAGCGTATGGATACACTACCCACGTAATGGATTTCCCGGGGTCAGTAACCATCCATCACGAGACATTCATCCGTTACATTGTAGACATATTGAAGTCTTTGGCCTACCACGGATTCAGCCGCATTATCGTAATCAATGGTCATGGCTCAAACATGCCTCCGCTAGATTTGGCATGCAGGCGCGCTAATGTCGAGACTGATGCAAACGTAGCTCTTACATCTTGGTGGGATTTAACTGCAGCGGACCCAGAGTTTATGAAAACATGGAGGGAATCAGAGTTTCCTGGGGGATGCGCACATTCCGGAGAAGCCGAGACGTCGATGGCTCTGCACATGAACACAGATCTCATTCAAATGGACAACGCAATCAATGAGAAAATTAAATTCCATGAGCATAAGTCCCCGTACCAATGGGTAGATTTATGGGGACTAGGTCCTGTTTCGGTGACATCATGGACAAGCGAATATACAGACTCTGGCATATGTGGTGAGCCGCTGTTGGCTAGTCCCGAAAAAGGCAAAAAGCTATTCGAAGAGGCCGTCAAGAATCTCATCGCATGGGCTGATGAATTCTATTCTCGTGAGTTGCTGACGAGAAAAGACCATCACGTAACAGAGCCACTTTCTGACCTGCCTGGCTAACTTTATTTTTACTCTTAGTCAAAAGTTATACCTATCTTTACGGCGCTATCACTTCGATTCTTGGCAAGAGCAAATGCCCGATCGATTTCGGTGATATTTATGCGATGAGAAATAATTGGCTCGACGTTTACGACCCCTTCAGATATCAGAATTGAAGCTTCAGAATAGCTAGAAAGACCTGGCTCATCTTGGGAACCAAGAACTGTATACACGTCTGCTCTACTTTTAAACATTTGCGAGTAGTCAAACGGTACCGGTGCTTCTGATTCAGGTAGTCCAAAAAGCACAACCTGTCCTTCATCGCGCACTAAATGAAACGACTGGGACAAAGTCTCTGTAGAGCCAACCGCTTCAATCACTAGATCTGCGCCTGCTCCATTGGTTAATTCTTTTACGAGATCTACGGCGTGGTCACCTGTGACATCAATCGACTCATCAACTCCGTAAGAATAACCAAGTTCTCGTCGCCATTTCAAAGGCTCCACTGAAATAATTCGACCCGCCCCAAGCCGCTTCAATACGAAATCCCAGAACAGTCCTGCGCTACCTTGACCAACGACCACGCAGGTCTGGTCAAAAAGAGAATCAGGCAGTCGCTTAGCAGCATAGATAACTGTACCTAGTTGCTGAGCTAGCGTAACACTATCAATATCGACAGTTTGATCAAGTTTGAGGATATGCCCATCATCAACAACCTGATAGTCGGCAAAACATCTTGAATTCCAAATGTGGGGAGTCGTTAAAACGATATCTCCGGCAGCAAATTTGTCTGATTGCGATTCAATCACCTCGCCAACGGCTTCGTGACCGGGATGACCGGCCATAGCCGGAAAAGCAT
>DBSW01000113.1 GCA_002306745.1 Dehalococcoidia bacterium UBA1332
CTATTGTTTATTCCCGGAAATCAACCGAGGATGCTTCAAAAATCCTTAACATTTGACACGCAATGGTTAATCCCCGACCTAGAAGATTCAGTACCTTCTGGAGAGAAAGAAACAGCCCGCCGTATAGTAACCGAACACATACCAATGCTGGCTAATGCCGGTAAGAAATTAGCCCCCAGAGTAAATTCGTTGAGCACTGGTCTGGCAGAAGCTGACATCAATGCAGTCGTATCTTCTCAGATAATTGGGATTTCTATCGGGAAAATCGGTACGGTGGAGGACATATCAAATGTCGAAAAAATTCTTGAATCGGCGGAAAAAAAATCAGGTATAAAGATCGGTAGCACATTAATACTACCTTGGCTTGAAACAGCTCAAGCTGTCGTCAACGCCTATCAGATATGCAAATCAAGTAATCGAATTCGATGGGCTGCTTTTGGAGCCGAAGATTTTTCCGCTGATCTAGGTATAAGCAGGAACATAGACGCAGCAAACTATAACTCTCCTAAAAACATAGAACATGGACTCCTATACCCCCGTTCCGCAGTCGCGATAGCGGCTCGGGCAGCGGGCGTACATGCGCTAGACACTCCTTTCACACAGTTTCAGGATTCTGACGGACTAAAGGAGGAAGCAAACCTTGCTAAGTCGATTGGATATAAAGGCAAATTGGCCATCCATCCTTCTCAGACCGAAATTATAGAATCAGTTTTCATGCCAACTGACTCAGAAATTGAACGCGCAAGAGCCGTTATACAGATCGCATCTGAAGCCAAAGCTGACGGTAGAGGATCAGTTTCTCTAGACGGAGAAATGATTGATATGCCGGTAATCTTACGAGCTCACAATATTCTGAACGATGCAGGCCTATCTGAATAACCGATAAAACCTCAAACTAAAAAAAGGGATCATATATATATGAACACTGGACGCTATTTTGAAGATTTTTCAATAGGAGATGAGTTCAATCATTGGCCTGGGAGAACCATTTCTGAAGTTGATAACACATGGTTCTCACTGCTAACCCAAAATCAACACCCCGTACATATCGATGCTAATTACGCCCAACACACGATCCACGGTCAAAATCTCGTCAATGGACTCCTAGTGCTAGCAATTGCTATTGGACAAACAGTAAATGACATATCTCTGCGTGCGATTGCAAACCTGGACTATGAATCCGTTATACATGAAGGACCAACATTTCACGGAGATACCATCTATACAAAGTCAAAGATCTTAGAAACCCGTGAAACCTCAAAAGGTGATCGCGGAGTAGTGTATCTAGAAACTCAGGTGACCAACCAGAAAAACGAGCGGGTCATGACCGTTCGTAGACATGTGTTAATACCAAAGAAAACACACTCAGAACTCGGCGAAGGCAATCTGTAAAACGACGAGAACTAATAGCGTGAAGAAATCGAAAATGCCAATCAACAAAAGTGATTCAAGTACAGGTCCGTTGTCAGGTCTACGAATACTAGCGATTTCGCAGTTTGGAGCAGGACCTTTTGCAACCCAAAACCTTGTTGATTTAGGCGCCGAAGTAATCAAAATTGAAGATCCCACGGTAGGAGGTGATATTGCCAGATACGTCCCCCCAACAACCGGAAAAGCTGATTCTCTATATTTCCAATCGTTCAATAGAGGAAAAAAATCTATAACGATAGATTTACGAAACTCAGAGGGGATTAATCTATTTCATCGATTAGTTGAAAAATCTGATGCGGTATTTAATAACCTCCGTGGTGATCTACCAGCAAAACTTGGTATCACCTATAAAAGCCTCGAGCATTTGAACCCAGCCCTAGTTACTTGTTCCCTATCCGGATTCGGTCGTACTGGCCCTAGAGCTAGCGAACCCGGATATGACCCCATAATCCAGGCGATGGCGGGGTATATGTCCATCACGGGCGATCCCGCCGGACCTCCAGAAAAATCTGGGATCTCAATCATAGACTTCGCTGCCGGATATGCCGCTGCAATGGGTATAGTCGCAGGGCTGCTAGAAGCAAAAACGAGTGGAAAAGGTAGAGATATCGATGTGTCACTTTTTGACACGGCCGTAGCAATGTTAAATTACTTAGGATCGTGGACATTGAATAGTGAGTGGCGGGCTGACCGAACTAACAACTCATCCCATCAAACACTCGTCCCTGCACAAAACTTCCAAACTAAAGACGGCTGGATAAGTGTTTTTTGCGCTAAGGAGCATTTTTGGCAAAAGTTCGCTGAACTTATCGATTTACCCGAACTCATTTCTGATGAACGTTTCTCCTCATTCGCCGCCAGATTCCACAACCGTGAACTACTTTTGCCCATAATCTCAGAGCAATTAAAGCGAAAAACCACAGCTGAGTGGACAGCTTTGTTCAGAGGCATAGTACCTTCTGGTCCCGTCAATTCAATTTATGACGCGTTAGAGGATGAGCAGATAAAAGCAAGGAACTTAATCATGGATATAGAGCATCCGATATACGGCAATATGCGACAAATCGGCTCTCCAGTTATTACAGAAGGTTCGAACCGGACATTAAAAGCCGGGCCAATCCTAGGCGAGCACACCGACCAAATACTTGATGAATTGCTTGCATACGATGAAAACAAGATTCGTAAACTTAGAAATTCAGGAGCTCTTGGTTAGAAATTGATCCAGTTTTATAGACTTGACAAGCTGGTAATCCGCTTAGAATGGAAGCAGTGCCTCCGTAGCTCAACTGGATAGAGCAACAGGTTTCTACCCTGTAGGTTGCGGGTTCGAGTCCCTCCGGGGGTGCCATTTTCAATTATGGCGATGCGTCGCCTAAAAAATGCCTTCGAAATCGAAGGCATTTTTTGTATCTAATTTTTGAGTCGACTCAACTAACTTAAAAAATATCGCAGGGAAATAACTATTAACATAAATAAGCAATTGTTTAAAAAATTAATATTTCTACACAAAGTCTTGACATAACAATGATAAAAATAAGCTAGACCTTTTACCAAAAACGCCATTAATGGCCATTGTCCTATTTTTAACAAGAAAAATCGATTCAAATGATTCATCGTTGGATACCAAGCAGTTGTATCGCTTTAGCAATGGTTTTTGCCCTAACCGGTAGCGCTGTATTTGCATTCGGTAGTGAGAAGGTTTCAGAAAAAACTGATGTTTTCGAAAGAGCCGCCAAAATATTGGGCATCGAAGCGTCCGCACTACTTAGCGCCCACGATCAAGCAAAACGTGATGCATACGATGAAAACGTACTCAAATCGATCAACAGGATGACAAATGTCGGCTTGATTGACCAAGATCAGGTCGATACATTCACAACCTGGATGGCGGGGCGACCTAATGCCAATGGCGATCTTATTTTCATCAAGTTGACCGCCACCTTGGTAAATAAACGAGCTTTTGACAAAAGACCCTCAAACCATGAAAAGCGACCAGAAAAGCAGTATGAATATCTGATAGATCGAATGGCCGAAATTCTAGGTATAGACCCTGAAGAACTTAGAAAAGCACTAGAACCTAGAAAAATAGAACCTCAGGCAATCAATCGTATCGATTTGCTACACAATATGATCGACGAAATGCACGAAAAGGGCGAAATTAATTCATCAGAAGCAGAACAACTACACAAGTGGATCGATGAAACACCTGATTGGTTGCTAAATATGGGTAAATCATCTCAAGATAAATCCCTGATCGACGTACCCGGTAATCGCCACAACGAACTTGATCACCTAAAGAACTCGCCTTTCAAAGATCTTGCAGATCTACCAAAGGGGCTTCAAAAGTTCAAGTTCGAATACCATGGGCCAGACGGCTCATTCAAGTTTGGTCCTGAAGATTTAAAGAAACATGAGTTCCTAACCCCAAAAAAGCCTACAGCTCCTAAAGGTCTTAATGAACGCTTCGGTGAACTAGAAAAACTTGAAAACATTGACGAAATTAGGAAATTCATGGATCAATTACATGAGAGCGGTCTGTTCGATTACCTATTTGAGGACTTCGAAACCAGTCCAAAAACAAATGACAACCCGATAACGACGGCATAAAAATCCGCCCTAACATCCAACACCATTTTTCATCATGATTTCAACTGAGTTACATTCCGACATAGAATCGACCGCTCTAGTTGTAGAAGATGATAAATCTGTCTCACAGCTAATCCGACTATATTTATCTCAGGCAGGCTTTCAGGTGTTAACGGCTGAAGATGGTCCTACCGGGCTAAAAATGGCGCTGGAAAACACCCCTGACATCGTTCTGTTGGATATAAATTTACCGTTGATGGATGGTATTGAAGTCTGTAAGAACGTACGAAAAGAGTCCGAAGTACCCATCATAATGGTCACAGCTAGAGTCGAAGAAGATGACCGACTCGTGGGGCTCGACATTGGTGCCGATGACTATGTTTTAAAACCGTTCAGCCCGAGAGAGTTAGTCGCACGCGTAAACGCAGTGATCAGGCGCACTGCTACGTCGAAAGTAAATTATAAGGTCGAAGATAGCCAAGTGAGTGCCGGAGACCTAGCCATTGATTTTGATCGCCATACAGTCACGATATTGGGAACAGAGATCGAGCTTACTCCAACCGAGTATCGTCTTCTCGCTTATTTCATCGAAGTTAAAGGAAGGACCGTTTCTCGTGACCAGATAATAGAGAATGTTTTTGGTTACGATTTTTCAGGTTATGATCGAACCGTGGATACTCATGTATCTAACCTACGAAAAAAGCTCGAATCAGCAAATCCAGACATGCAACATTTGAAAACGATGTATGGAGTTGGGTACCGATTCGATGTTTAATTGGTTATCTGGTCTTCAAGCGCGACTAACACTAGGGTTTGCAATAGTCCTCGCACTATCAATCGCTGCAGTAAGCACTTATTCAGCATATGCAACGAAATTAGAGACGGAGAAATTTGCACAAAAAATCGAGCTTGCCCGTGCAGAAAGAGCTGAGCAACTAGTTAGAGATACGTTCGAAGCCAATCAAGATTGGGGCGAAGTACAGTATGCAGTCCAACAGGTAGGTAATCTCTTTGGTTGGAGGGTCGTTTTTGAGAACGAGTCAGGACTTATAGTGGCTGACTCTCACCAAATCGCTAAAAACTCGCAAGGATTATTTGAATCTATGGGAGAAAGGTTTGAGAAAACCACTAAGTTCACAAAAAGACCTGTTCTGTTGAACGGTAAGCTAATCGGACACATGCTAGTTGACGAAAGACCAAGTCATAATGAACGCCCACTGTCGATACGTGAATTCTATAATTCGCCGTTTGCCAAATTATTAGCCGAACAGACCACCAATAAATCGTTCACCCCTAGCCCTACCCAAATCCCATCTACTTCCACAGAAAAGCTAGTACAAGAAGTTCTTGAATATGTCGATCCACCGCTATCAAATCTTCAAACCTCATTCCAACGCTCCTTGCTAATAGCAGGAATAGTAGCGGGACTCGGTGGACTTCTATTAGTAATGCTACTAACACGCCAAGCATTAACTCCAATTCGCAATCTCACCAAGGCTGCTAGCAATCTAGGTGCAGGAGATCTAACCCAGCGAGTACATTCAAGTGGTGGTGATGAAATAGGAAAACTAGCAGATACCTTCAACAACATGGCAAGCAAGCTTGAAACTGCGATCGAACATCGCAAACAACTTACCGCAGATGTAGCACATGAACTTCGTACTCCATTAACTAATATTCAGGGATACGTCGAAGCAATTAAAGATGGCGTAGTGAGTGCAGACGAAGACGTAATAAGCACAATACACACACAGACAATACATCTTTCTAAACTCATCGATGATCTTAGAATTCTTGCCATTGCGGATGCAGGTGCTTTGGCATTAAACAAATCGCATGGCTCACCAATAGCAGTTATTGAAGATTCAGTAGCTGATTTCAGACAAAGAGCTCGCGAAGATAATATCGACCTGAAGTTCTCGATTAAGGGCACAACCACTGAAATTAATTTTGATGAAACTCGTATGAGACAAATCGTATCTAATTTAGTTGAGAATGCTCTAACCCACACGCCAAATAACGGACAGGTAAATGTCAAGTTAACCGGCAGTGATCTAGGCCTGGAACTGCTTGTTTCTGATTCCGGGGTTGGTGTATCAAAAACCGACCTGCCCAGAATTTTCGACCAGTTCTACCGGACTGATCAAAGCCGTACACGGTCGACCGGTGGAGCAGGTTTAGGATTAACAATCGTCAAACGATTAGTAGAAGCCCATGACGGGGAAATCTCAGTCAACAGCCAGCCTGGTTATGGAACGACTTTCAGAGTGTTCATCCCTTTTACGCAGGAACTCACCAATTGATTATATTTTCAAGATAGGACTGGAATGAGTCACCAGATAGAGTTAGTCGCTTTTGATCTTGGAAATGTTCTTTGTAGAGTAAATGAAATCCCGGTATCTAAGATCTTTGCTGATCTCTCCAATAAACCATGGCAAGAAGCGCGGGAGATAGTCTTCGGACAAAAGCAAAAAAATAAGTTCGAAAGAAATGAAATTACGTTTAACGAGCACGCTTTCCATGCACTAGATGCATTAAGAATCAATATGGGGTTACAAGAATTCATCGAGCTATACGACAGCGTACTAGTTCCATCAGAAGAGATGTACCCGCTAGTAGAGGCATTAGCTAAACAAATCCGAATTGCACTTGTTTCCAATACAAGCGAGCCTCACTGGCATTGGGCCGATAGAACATTGCCTTTCAGTTCCAAATTTGACCCGGTGATTACCTCATACACCGTTAAGGCAATGAAGCCAGAATTAGATTTCTACAATGCCTTATTGAACCAGTCAGGAGTCGCAGCAAAAAATATTCTGTTTATTGACGACATACCGGAAAACATTTTGAGTGCACGTCAAATGGGAATACGAGGACATCAGTTTATTGATAAGCATTCTTTAGAACAGCATTTACAAGTGCTTGGAATTACTAGTGCTTGACTAACGATTCGTCGGTAAACTGCTTGTCGTTCTAAATACAGCCCAAAATTCAACAATGGAATTACAATACAACAATGTCCACAATCGCTTTTCTAGCACAACTCACTACTGAGGAACACCGACTACGCTACGATCTTTTGAAACGTCATGCTGGATCAGACGTGAACGTAATCAATGTAGACCCATCTCTATCCCATGGGGAGTTAATCGAAGCATTAAAAGATGTTGATGTCGCTGTGCCTTGGCTCGCATCAGTGCCATTAGACCTAGCCGAACGTCTACCTAATCTCAAACTTGTCCAGTTACTAACAGCAGGATTTGACTCTGTTGATGTAGTAGGTCTCAGCAAACTTGGAATTGCAACCGCAAATAATGGCGGATCAAATGCAATTTCAGTATCGGAGCACACAGTTACCTTGATGCTCAACGTATATCGACGAATCATGGAAGCATGGTCCAATACGGTGAAAGGTGATTGGCGAGCGATTATTGACCAACTTCCTGTTAGAAGTGAGATCAATGGCAAAACGATCGGTATCATAGGTTTCGGCAATATCGGTAGACAAGTCGCACGACGGTTATCAGGTTTTGACTGCGAAGTTCTCTATTACGACACTGTAGAACTAATGCCAGGCAGAGACCGGGAGCTAGGCGCACAAGCTATGGGGCTTGAGCATTTACTTAGAGCTAGCGATATCGTTACGGTTCATGTGCCGCTTAACAGCACAACGCGTGGAATGATCGGGTCCCATGAATTTAAAGTAATGAAAAACAACGCAATATTTATCAATACATGCCGCGGTCCTGTCCA
>DBSW01000038.1 GCA_002306745.1 Dehalococcoidia bacterium UBA1332
AAGGTGTTTACGACCGAAGTAGCTCGGCCATACCGCTTGGCTTAGATTCTGAAGGAATCCTTGATTGGTACCCATTACTGCTCCAAATGCGTAAGCATGCCAAAGTTCGGTTGTTTGGAGCAGAATGATCATGGAAATGACCAGCCCGATTTGTCCCGTTGCAATCAAGTAGCGTACGGCAATCCGGTTAGCAAGGTAACCAGATATAAATTGACCCGCTATGGCACTCGGCGCCATGATGCCGAAAACCCCTGCTGCAGCTGCAATCGACAGGTCTTTTGAAGTCATGATGGATACTTGTTGGAATGCTACCCCTGTACCTACTAAAGATTGTGCTGAGCCTGCGAATATTAAGAGCCAAAGAGTACGAGACCGCGTTGCTTGTTTGACCGTCCATGAATACTCTGTTGATTGACTACTTTTGTTTTCTGCTCTGTCCTTTTGCATAGTCTCAGGGCTGATACTGGGATCACCATCTGGCAGCAATCCGATTGATTCCGGGCTAGTGCGTACGAAGATGATGGCTGGGAGTATCAACAATACCCATCCAGTTATAGCTATCGCTACCCATGCATTTCTCCAGCCGAATTCTTCGATAAGAGTCGCACCGAAAAACGGATATATACCACTTGCGACTGCTCCGCCCAAAGCCATGAATGCTAGTGCCATGGCCCGTTTCCGTACGAACCAGATTGACACCATGGTTGATGGGATTAGACTCAACGCTCCTTGTCCCATCGTCCGCATTATGGCGAAGCCTAAAAACAGCTGCCATGGTGTGCTTACTTGAGATAGCCAAAGTGCTCCTAGTCCTAAGAAAAGGACTGAAAACACCAACATTTTTCTCGGTCCAAAGTGATCGAGACTTCTACCGACTAAGATCATAAGACCAGCGGCGGTTAATGATCCGAACAGGTATAAAGTCGACACTAATGTAGATGATATTTGTAGATCCGTAATGAATGAGTTCTGGAAGACAGAAAATGTGTACGTCTGACCGGGAGCTGATGCGAAGCTACCGATGCCAGCAATTACAAGAATGACCCAGCCATAGTAGAAAGGGGTGCGCGCAACGCGCGGTAGGGGAGTTTCGGTACCTGAATTCACAATCAGCGATTGTATCGATTCATGGCGGTCACGTTAACTAAATTCGGCCTAGCGTTAGCAGATTGGTTCCGTAAATTACTGTTTATTTCTACAAAAAGCATAGAATTTAATCAGTAATTTAATTAATACAAAATCAGAGGCTACGATGAGATTTTCCGTAGAAGGAATCGCGAGTTTTAGTGGACGACGTCCATGGTGGGTCGTCAGTGGCTGGATATTGACGTTATTTGCCGCAGGTGCACTTGCCAATTTTTTGTTGGAGAGTGCGCTTGATGGTGGCCAGGGTCCAACTCAGATACTTGAATACCAAAAAGCTCAAGATTTGGTCGATGAACGGTTTGGTGAGATCGACGGGACAAATCGGCAGGATACCGACAGGACTGGGCCAAAATCCTCTTCAGAATTTGTTCTTATAGTTTCGGACGATGTACAGGCAGGTCAACCAGAATTTGTTGCAAATGTTAGGGATTTTGGTCGGGCGCTGGCTACTGCCGAAGATCACGATGATGTCAAAATTTTGATCGGAGGATGGCAAGACTATCAGTGGCAGGTCTCTCCTGATCGATCAGCAGTTTTATCTTCGATAGAGGTGCACGCAGGTTCATCTGCTAATTTCGAAACTTTTCTTGAAGTCGCTGAAGATTTCTCTGTAAACGGATATCACTTCTATTTCATCGGTAATGAAAGCTTAGAGCATGTGTTTAGTGAACTTGCTGAAAAAGATCTGGTAACCGGTGAAACTATAGGTATTGCGGTAGCAATCATTATCCTGGCATTAGTGTTTGGTGCTGTAGTTGCAGCATTTATTCCAATTATTCTCGCTATTGCAGCTATTTTCACTGGTATCGGCGTGACCGCGATTGTTGGTCAGGTGGTTGAGCTAAATGAGTTCGTGCCTAACATTCTTACTATGATGGGGCTCGCCGTTGGAATCGACTATGCATTGTTCATACTCTCTAGATACAAGGAGGAGCGAGAGCGCGGTTACGATAAACATCAGTCTATAGAGCTAGCTGGTGGTTCGGCTGGCAGGGCGGTAGTATTCAGCGGACTAACAGTAGTTTTAGCGTTGCTTGGAATGCTGATTATTCCCGTTCGAGAGTTTCAGGCGTTTGGTGCGGGGGCAATTATTGTTGTCTTTGTTGCTGTGATTGTTGGTATCACTTTACTACCCGCAATAATAGGGATTCTTGGTGATCGCGTGCACTCAGTACGTGCACCACTTCCACTTACTGGAGCTTTGTTTGTGATTGGTACCGCTATTCTGATTGCCGTTGACGGGTTTAGTACATCTATCATTTTTGTATCTGCTAGTGTGATGTTGATCCTCGTTGCTCTGACAGCCATTCGAATTGTTAGTAGGAACAAATGGTCTTTTGGATTAGGTGGACAGCACACGGCTGACCCTGATGCTGAATCTGGTTTGTGGAATGCTATTACCGTGGCGGTTATGCGACGTCCTTGGATTAGTTTGGCGTCGGCTACCGTAGTTCTTTTGATCCTTTCTTCTTACTACTTCCAGCTTGAAAAGGGCACAAGTGGAATATCAGTACTACCGGATGAGTTGCCATCTAAACAAGGATTTGAGGCGCTTAACGAGAAGTTCGGTTTTGGATCTGATGCACCCGCGTTAGTGGTCATAGATGGCGATGTGGATTCGGACCCTCTGGTAAATGCGATAGAACGACTAGAGCAGATGATTTCTGATGACCCTGGTCTTGTTTTTTTGTACCCAGACGAGGCTAATCCTCAGATATCGCCACCAGTTAGGATTGAGTCATCTGTAAATCTTGCAAGCCTACAGGCGAATATTCCTGGTGATCCACAAAATCAAAGTGCTTTGAACACGATACGGAGAATACGCACGCAGTTGATCCCTGAGGCATTTACAGGCGTACCAACCGCTTCATATGACGTGTACGTCGGTGGAAGTTCAGCAGAGGTGGTTGACTCTGTCAAAGTCACGGATGATTACCTGCCGATTGTCTTTGGTTCTGTATTGAGCCTTAGCTTTATATTACTGTTGTTCGCTTTTAGATCTTTGACAATTTCGATCGCATCGATTCTTATGAACCTCATATCAGTTGGTGCTGCATACGGGCTTGTTGTTTTGGTATTCCAAAAAGGCTTCTTGATTGATGTTTTTGGCTTCGAACAAGTTGATCAAATCGAGTTCTGGCTTCCACTTTTTATGTTTAGCATTTTGTTTGGTCTTTCTATGGACTACCACGTGTTCATGTTGAGCCGAATTAAAGAACGTTTTGACGAGACTGGAAAAGCGTCGGAATCAGTGGCATTCGGTCTTAGGAGAACCGCAAGTATCATTACCGGAGCCGCGCTTATCATGGTCGCCGTGTTCGGAGGTTTTGCCCTTGGTGATATAGCGTTTTTCCAGTCGATGGGATTCGGTTTGGGAGCCGCAGTGTTACTTGATGCCACAATCGTCCGTTCACTTCTTGTGCCGAGCGTGATGCGGATTTTGGGTCGAAATGCTTGGTATCTTCCTAGTTGGTTGGAATGGATTCCGAACATTTCCATTGAGGGTCGTTCGACGGATCAATCCGCACAGTAAAATCGCTTAGATCTTTACAAATAGATTCTGCTCATTTGCTTTCTTTACTGATTTAGCGTTGGGATAATTTATTGGATCAAGGCGAGTTGTTTGCGTCTAATTTTGGTTAATAACTCTGTACCGAAGGGGTGTATGAGTTTTGGGCTAACCAAAATTAGACGCAACGTGATTCGCTACGTATTCTGCATCCTCTCCTACTCCTATGAATTGCGCAGATTTTGATCCATGCATCCACTGTAATCCCATGAAATAAAGTCCCATGTATTTGGTAACACCACGACGCTGGATTGGGTAGTTACGGTCATCAGTGACTGGTAATTTTATCCATTCGTAATTGTATTCAAATCCTGTAGCCCAAATTATGGTCCTGATACCGGCATCGGACAGGTCTATTTCATTGGGAGGATCGTATTCTGGCCAGTTTGTGGTTTCATCGTCCACCTCACTTGTATCTAAAGGTGATTGAATTCCGTTCTTTTCGATGTATCGGTCCACGTTTGCCTTCCAACGCTTCGTATGTGCTTCTACTTCTTTGAGAATTTCTTCTAAATTTGTTGCAGGGGTGATCACGTTATGATGGGCATCTGTCACAGGTCCAAGTAAAACAACTCCTTCATTTGCTAATTGTCGGAGATAGATATCGTGCCCTCCTTGAGCCCCGCTGGTATGGGCGGATGGCCCAAATCGAAATTTTACTATTGATTCCACATCGTCGACTGTCTTGTCGAAACTACCCATTGCGTAGTTCCACCAAGAAGAGTCTCTACCACGATATCTACGAGGTCGACGGCCGGCGCTACTTACTGCAAGAAAAACCCTGCGTTCAGCTTGATGCAATTCTTCGGCGATCTGCGCACCGGACTGTCCAGAGCCAACGACCAGTACTGCACCGTCTGGTAAGGATTGAGGATTCACATATGTAGCGGAATGTATCTGGTGTATTTTTTTTGAAATATTTGTTGAGAAACTCGGTATTCTTGGAATTCCGAACGCACCCGTAGCCACTATTACACCGTTGGCGTTAATTGCTTTGCCGTCATCCAGCAGGAGCTGATAACCGTTATCTGTTTTTTCTAAGGAATTAACGTTGGTGTTGGTGCGAACCGGAGCTCCAAAATGTGCTGCATAGTCTTGCAAGTAGTGGATTGTTTCATTCTTTGACAAATATCCATCAGGGTCAGTTCCGACATAGTGAAATCCGGGCAATCTGATAGCCCAATTCGGGTTCACAAGGTAGAAGCCATCCCAACGTTCTTTCTTCCATGTATTCGCTATATTTCCTCGCTCAAGAACTACATGCTCGATGCCTTGTTTGGTGAGAAAAAAACTGGTCGATAAGCCGGCTGATCCTGCTCCGATGATCACGATGTTTTGTGATTCTATGTTTTTTATCGACACGTTAGAGGTTGGTTCTCA
This sequence comes from Dehalococcoidia bacterium UBA1332, assembly GCA_002306745.1. Taxonomy (GTDB): domain Bacteria; phylum Chloroflexota; class Dehalococcoidia; order Lucifugimonadales; family Lucifugimonadaceae; genus Lucifugimonas. The sequence goes on from DBSW01000038.1 coordinate 5,096, forward strand.
TGAGCTTAATAGTTTGTCACGCGTTCGTCTTCTTTTAGCGTAAAGGCGATATTATTTTGATAAATGAACGAATCTGTGTGGATGATATCTATTTCAAATTATTTGTAACTTTAGAAACAAGCTGTAATACCTTGTCACCAAAAGATTTCACAGTGAAACTTGGTTCAGGCAATAAAAGAATCACAATACTTAGAGATCAAATTCACCATGAAAATTACAAAAGTTACACCTTGGTTACTACTTGCTAAAGCGGCTTATGATTTTGGCCGGCAAGGGGAATATATATTTGTTCAAATAGATACGGATCAAGGTTTAACTGGTTGGGGCGAGGTGACAACAACACATCCGGTCGCTAATAGAGCTGTTTGTGCTGTCCTTCAGCAAATGAACCCACTTCTAGAAGGTGAAAATCCTTTTCATATTGAAAAACTGTGGCACAAAATTTTTCGAAGGTTCACTTATATGGGGTCTCGTGGCGCTGCAACTAATGCAATTAGCGGCATAGACATCGCCCTCTGGGATATACGGGGTAAAGCTATGAACCAGCCAGTTTATGAATTACTTGGAGGCCCTGTTCGAGAAAATATTGCTTTGTACACACATCCTGATCCAAACATTGGCCCAGATGAGGCAAAACGACAGGCTAGAGAAATCGCAGACTCAGGTCATCGTGGGATGAAGTTTGATCCTTATCCAGGTAATAAAGAGGAAGCCAACGGATATCTCAGTGGCGGTATGACTTACCAAGGCGAAGCCGAGGCTAACGAAATTACTGCAGCAATGCGTGAAGGCGCTGGCCCTGATATGGAGTTGCTTATCGACGCACATGGCCGGTTCGATGTCCCTACAACGGTTCGACTCGCGAGGAGCGTTGAGAAATATAATATTCACTGGTGGGAAGAGCCTGTTCCGGTTGAAAGCACTCAGGCATTGAAAAACGTGCGAGATCAAGTTGATATACCGATCTCAGTCGGTGAAAGACTATACACCCGCTGGGAGTTTACTGATGTGTTGGAGCAAAATTTAGCCGACTTCTTAGAGCCAGATGTGACTTGGACTGGTGGTATATCGGAACTGAAAAAAATATCGACTATGGCAGAAGCCTATTACGTTCCAATCGCTCCACATGATGCAAGTGGACCTATCAATGTGTTAGCGGGTGCTCATGTGATGATGACCGTTCCTAATTTTTACAAGCTTGAAACAGCACGTCATAGATTGTCTGCTTATGATCAATTCATCCAAACTCCACTTGATGTAAGGAATGGCAATTTACATATGCCTGATACACCTGGTCTAGGTATAGAGATGAATTACGATTTTTTGATTGCCAATGCCGACCCTCAATTTTGTGGAGAAATTTAGTACTAGGTAAATGAAAAACTTATACGAAACTTCAGTTCGGTATGTGATTTATCACCTTGTTCTGATGTAGAGTCTGCTCTTTGGGTTAATAATCAGTCAATGTACGTATCATCTGGGATGTTGTTTGAATGAAAATCAGATCAGTCAAGGCGATTGAGGTAGATGTAACACCGCGTCCTCAAACCAAGCCGCGGGTTCCAAAAATTGAGACAGATGGTTTTGTAAGCCCAATGCAGCGTTACCCGGATTTGAAGCGGTCTGATTGGGACAACTCCTGGAAGCGTACAGCTTGTGTAGTTACAGCAGAAGACGGAACTTGGGGTTTTGGATTAACTCTTCATAGTGGAGTGACAGTTCCGCTGATCAACGATCATATTGGTCCGGTGGTTGAAGACGAGAACTGCATGGCAACTGAGAGGCTTTGGGATTTGATGCAAAAGGCTACTGCTCCCTATGGGACTGCCGGGGTGTCGAGTTTCGCCATTAGTGCGGTTGATAATGCTCTCTGGGATCTTAAAGGGAAGCTGCTTGATAAACCAGTTTATGAATTAATCGGTGGTCCTCAAAAAGAAAAAATCTTTGTGTATGCCAGCAACACCGATATTTCTTATGGTACCGAAAATTCTATTGATTGGTTTTTGGAGCTTGGTTTTAAGGCGGTTAAGCTATTTCTAAGGGAAGGTCCTGATGCTGGGCTCTCAGGACTCAACAGAACTGAGCAGTTAGTCGCACAAACCCGCGAGCAGGTTGGTCCAGATGTCGAGATTGCTGTAGATTGCTGGATGTCCATGAATACTGATTACATGGTCAGGCTTGCGGAACAGTTAAAACCTTACAAAATTAAATGGCTTGAGGATTACGTTTTACCTGAGGACACGGATAGTTATTTTAATCTAAGGAAACGCATACCTTTTCAGACGCTTGCTACTGGTGAACATTGGTATTCGATTCATCCTTTTGCGTTTGCAGCCAGTCATGGATTGGTAGATATTTTTCAGCCGGATCTTCAATGGGTCGGGGGTATTACTGCAGGAATCAAAATATGCCATTTGGCTGAGGCTTATGGGTTATCAGTGATTCCGCATGCCAGTTCAAATTACCCCTACGGGCAGCATCTGGCCTACTCTATGCCTTCGGTTATGTGGGCCGAACGTTCAGAGGGGGTAGCCCCGCCGGGAGTGCCACTTGAAGAGCTAGTAGTTCTTCCAGGCACACCTGTAATCAAAAACGGTTATCTTGTTCCGTCAGATTCTCCTGGTTTTGGGCACGAATTTGATCTGGATTGGATATCTAGTCGCGCAACTTAGATTATGCGGGCTAATTCCTGTTATGACAGTTTAAGGGTTCAATTTTTCACGGGAGTAGTATTTACTTGATGTGCTTCGACATCTTCTTAGGTGTGCAGAGAATCACTTTTTGACTGAGTCGAAAAACACGCATATTCCTGTTGATACTTCGAAGTTTTCATTGCTTACGAACAAGTGGATAGCGTTTTCTGCGATCGCCGTTTCGTTCTTCACCATGGTTGCCAGTATGGGCATGGTGTTTATCGCTCTAACTCAGATGGCTGACACCTTTGGGGTCACACTCAGATCTGCTTCATGGATAGTAATAGTTCAAGGCCTGATCATCAGTGCGTTTATGCTTCCGATGGGCCGTATGGCAGACATTATCGGCCGAAAAAAAGTTCACTTAATTGGCCTACTTTTTTTCGCTAGCGGATCTGTGTTTACCGCTTTAGCCCCAAGTTTTGGATTGTTGATCATGGCTCGTATAGTCACTGCCATAGGCAATTCCATGAGCCAGTCTGTCGGTACCGCAATGGTACTATCTGTCTTTCCTCCATCAGAGCGTGGAAAGGCGATCGGGGCACAAACGACAGCGGTTGCTATCGGTGGTGCTGTCGGTCCAGTTATTGCTGGCATTGTTCTGGAATTTCTAACATGGCCAGCGCTTTTTTTGATGCTCACAATTCCTATTGTGATTGCTTTCATTGC
>DBSW01000187.1 GCA_002306745.1 Dehalococcoidia bacterium UBA1332
GCGGTGAGAGCGGTCAATGCCCATTTTCCGGGTTTAATGACCTTAGAAATTGTCTTTGAAGGTAAAGAGAAAAATAATCGTTTTGTAGCGAGCGATCCTGAGGCGCAAGCGACTATGTTTCAGTTACAAAGATTTTTGGAAGTGCAAGATCCTCCGCCTGAGGCCACTCTTTCTTTTCCAGATTATTTACCAGAGGTAAACAGGTTATTTTCCGGGGGAAATCCAAAATGGGCTCCCCTTGATCAAAAAACCGAATCTGTGAATGCGGCTACTAACGCACTGATGGTCGGATCAAGTCCGAAAGCTTACTCGCATGTGACTGATTTTACTTTCTCAAATGGAACCCTTTCGTTGTGGTACAAGGACAATAAACAGGAAACTGTTGATGTCGCTATGCACCAGGCCAAAAAAGGTTTGGAGGTTGTGGGTCTTGACCACGAGGAGTATCAAATTAGGCTTGGCACGGGTGCGATAGCGTTACAGCAATCGGTTAATGAGACGGTAGATAGTTATCAATGGACGATTCTATTTTGGCTTAACGTGGTTATTCTGTTCACCTGTAGTTTTTCCTACAGGTCAATTGTAGCCGGGATTTTGCTGCTACTGCCTGTGAACTTTTCCAATGTCCTTCTTGCGTCGGTCATGGTGATGATGGGAATAGGATTAGATGTCAATAGTCTGCCGATAGCCGCTATTGGAATTGGAGTGGGGATAGACTATGGGATTTATCTATTGAGCCGGATCTGCGAAGAGTTCAGAGAAAATCAAGATCATGGTGAAGCTATTCAACGAGCTGTTACGACGACTGGTAAAGCTATCTTTTTTACAGCGACCATCGTCTTAATAGGCATCATGCCGTGGTATTTCCTGTCAGAGTTGAAGTTCCTGGCAGATATGGGTTTGTTGCTAGTAATGATAATGTTAATAAATATGGTGATAGCGTTAGTCGTGCTCCCTCTTTTGGTTTATCTCGTTAAACCAAAATTTATAGAAAGGGAGCATTTGATTATTTCCGAGAATATTGATCTCTCGGAAGTGATGGGAAAAGCCCAATAAGCGACTATCTAAATCAACCTTATAATGGAATTTTTAATCATGAAAAATAATTCTTGGAGAAATAAAATCACGTGGTTGGTCGGACTACTTGTACTCTTGTCAATGAACGTTTATTCGGACGACCATGCGGGAGACGGGAACTCGGCTATTCAGGTTCTTCGAACGGGAATACCTCACGATTCGCTATATGACCTAGAGATGGACGGTAACTGGGGTATGGCTGTGGGCAATTTTGGGCTTGCTTTACATACCGCGGATGGTGGCGAAACTTGGGAATTACTTCCGCCTATCAAGGATGCAAATGGCGAAGCCTTGAAGGTAGCCTTGTTGGCAATAGCCAAAGATGGAGACAACATCATTTTGACAGGACAACAAGGACTGGTAGTGACCAAAGAAGGGGAAGCCGAGTGGCAAGTGCAAAATTCCGGACTTGATGCCCGGCTGCTGAACGTGGACTCCTCGGAAGGATTGACCATGGCTATCGGCGAATTCGGTTTCATCGGGCGGTCCAGTGATGGGGGTAAGAGTTGGGAGCAAGTTACCGTCGATTGGGGTAGATTCAATGATGAAGGATATGAGCCTCATTTATATGATGTGGTTATCCAGTCTGGAGGTCGCGTCTTAATAGCAGGTGAGTTTGGATTGATCTTAAGATCGACTGACGGCGGGAAAACTTTTAATGCTGCCGCGCGGGGTGAACAATCAGTTTTCGATATTCATCTAGCAAGTGATGGCACGAGCAATGGGTATGCCGTAGGTCAAGAGGGTCTGATTCTAAAAACCTCAGATGCTGGTAAATCGTGGAAGCAACTAGATAAAATTACAAATGCCAATTTGTTAGGCGTGTGGAGTGGTCATGATGAGGTGGTTATTACGGGAATAAGGGAACTGCTTAGATCGAGTGATGGAGGTAGCAGTTTTACTAGCGGTAAGTCGGATATCAAAATAGGCCGTACTTGGTACCAAGGGGTAGCTTCAGGTTCGTCCCAAAAAAGCACCGGAGCTAGCGGTGTTCTGGCAGAGGAATCCGTTTATATTGTAGGACATCAGGGTAACGTTGCCCGTATTTTACAGTAGAGCTCATTTTTTGCTGGACGTTAGTGGTCTGCTAACGTCCAGCATTCCTATCGATTTAGCTGAGATATATTCTAAGGGTCTATTGGGTGACCTTGACCGGCGTCAGACCCAATCATTTACTAGTTAAATCACACTCCCACCACCACTATGCTGCGCCGCCGCAATAAACTTTCTAATCTTCTTTGAAATTAAAGGAGTCAAAGCGTTGACAATGGGCGTGAAATGAGCGGTAATACGTCATACGGGGGACCGAATCTTTTTGTATAGCACAAGACAGATTTGGATCGAGGGGGGCAGCTCTATTTAAGGCGTCCGCTGAAATCCAATTTATTGGAAACCCAAGTATAGAAAAAATAAAAATTTTAATGGTCAGAGAGGAGAGCGGGAGTGATGAAACACACAATCGCGCGGAGTTTAATCTCAAGTATCGCTGTAGGTAGTATCCTGTTTGCAGGTGCAGTCTCAGCGGTTGATTGGAACATAACCGGGTTTTTCAGACAGGAGATTGCTTATAGTCTTCATGATGATGGAAACCCTAACAACACAATGGGAAACCCATTTAACAGTCGTATCGTACCGCAGATAACATCAGCGGCGTTCATGAATGATGCGACTCTTCAGAATGGTTTGAATGCGAACGCCAGAGCAGCAACTACAGTTCACAATTCCCGAGCAACTGCATTGCCAGGCGGTATCCTCCGAGGTGGATTGTTTGCTAGTGGTGAACTGGCAAAGGATGCGTTTACCTTAAATGCAGATGGAAGCCACAATCTGATTCGGGACCGTTTACCGGCTGGTTCTTTCACGAGCTCACCGGTCTCCTGTAAATTTGGCACATCTGGTGGTAGAGATATCACCAACGGTAGAAACGCAGGGATTTTAGGACTAGGATCACCGCAAATTGGTCAAGTGGACGTGCCATTCCCGTTAATGATGTGTCCTAATGGACAAGGTTCTACTCAAGGTAATGCGGGGTTATCTCGGATAGTGGGGTTGACTCTAAATAACGGTGTCGTTGTGCAAGGACCTACGGCAGGAATTGGATTGCCAAACACTGGTACCGATTTCTCAGCCTCTCATGCCAATCAAAATGCCGGTGAAGCGGTTTCTTTAGCTGGACAAGCTTTGAACGATGAAATTGACTTCAATGCCTTCAACTCCAGAGTGGAGCTTGATGTGCAAGGGCAATTCACACCTGATCTGGCTATGTTCATGAAAGTTCGAGCGTACTTTGATGCGACCCGAAATTTCGTAGATGGCGGAACCAGTGGTGGTATCGATGATCACTATGCGAATCCCTATTTCGGTAACAGACGTGCCACGCTTATGGAGTGGAACAGTCCAGATGCCATTATAGATATTCCTTTCTTATATTTTGACTGGAGTAAGGGACCTCTTTGGGTTCGAGTTGGTAACCAAGTCATTGCATGGGGTGAAGCGTACTTCTTCCGAACCATGGATGTTGCAAACGGTCTGGACCTCAGAAGGCGTCTGGCCTTAGGTCCAGGAGCCGAGGAATATCAGGATCAACGTATTGGGTCTCCTGCTATTCGCGTAAGCTATACCTTTAAGAACGGATGGGAACTAGACGCTTTTGCGCAAATGTTCTCTCCAACAATTCTTCCAGGACAAAATACGCCTTATAACCTAGCGCCTACGACCATCTATATGGATGATTCCGACGGATACGATGACGCGGAAGGTGCGATTAACTTCGGCTTTAAATTGACAATGCCGTTGACTGATGCTTTTACGGCGATGGTAGCTTACGCTAATCGACGAAACCCTGATGGATATTTCACAGGTGCAGACGCGCCAATCGTTCATCAAGGCAGGCCGAATCCATTCTGTTTGAATCAGCATAACGCAACTAACAACGTGCTAGGTGCTTTGGGTCTGCAGGGTTTTTCCGGAATGGAAACTATGCCTACGCTGGATACCAACCAGCGTACTATGAGACGCGGTTGCGGGACTAGCTTCGCTCCAGACGATTTTGCGGCTTCCTCACTCGAGTACTGGTACAGAATTCGAGATGGAAGAATCAATAGTAGTAATTACGTTACCACTCAGATTAATGAATTCCCGGCATCACGTTGGGCTACTCGTGAAATCTTCGGTTTTGGTGCGGAAGGGAACTTTGTGGATACTTTCAGAACGCTAGAAGGTTTCCGAAGCTCCTTTGGTAACATCACACAGTATGTCGGTCGATACTTCAGAAGAGAAAGGAACTACATGATCGGTGGTAACTATATAATCACCGCTGATGATCCAAACTCTATATTCGACCAGTTGATTATTCGAGGTGAAGTGAATTGGACTCCAAATAAAGCGTTTACTAATGATCTGAGCTTTAACTTCACAGAGAAAGATGACATTGTGTCTTCTTTAATTTTGGAGAAGTACCACAGATTCAGTATGGATTTCCCTGCAACCTATATGGTCATGCAGTGGATGCATCGTACGGAGTCTGACATGTTTGGTCGGGATTTAGATAAGATGGATACTAGGAAACTATCTGACTTTATCGATCCAACAACGGGTGCTTTCACAGCCTGTGCGTTTGATAACGCCTGTGACGATCCAAGAGGCGACAGTAGTGCAAATTATGTAGTGTTTGCATTTCAACAACCGTTCCCAAATCTAATTTGGAGAGCTGATTTCGCGATATTAGTTGATGTTGCTGGCGGTTACTTGGTGCAACCAGGTCTTCGTTATCGGCCATCTGCTAAATATCAATGGGACCTGTATGCTAC
>DBSW01000009.1 GCA_002306745.1 Dehalococcoidia bacterium UBA1332
AGTTCTTTTCACTACCAACTTTCACGCCTGATAATTGGGAAGAATGGAAACGTAAGCAGTAAAATATTCTTTAGTGCAAATTAAGCAGTTTTTAACTGACAGGGTCTACTGGTTCAATTCGCGCTGTGTACCTCCAATCAGCAGTTGGAGTCCCATCTACAAACTCGATATCCTCCGCCCCACCAGCAGCGGCAACATCATCTAAAACATACCGAAGATCTGAAACTCCTGATTCATCAGCCTCAATTACAAGACTAGCTAGTTCACGATTAAGGCTAACTCCGTTTTCACTTTTTGCTTTACGGATCGCCGAAATAGCGGCACATGCTGCTTGAAAAGAATTTTGAATCTCCGGCGCGGGAATGGCATCGAATTCCCCTACAGTAGGCCATGGTGCCTTGTGTATTGAGGAGTATCCGGTTTCTTCTGCGAAAACCCAACTCCAAACTTCCTCAGTGATGGTCGGGGCTACGGGAGCGAACAGGCGCAACACAACATTCAAGCCAAGCCGAAGTGTTTTAACAGCTGATGCTCTTCCTTTGGGATCATCTTCGGATCGAGTGCGTTTCTTCAATAATTCGATGTAATTGTCAGTAAATGCCCCCCAAAAGAATTTTTCGGTTTCTTGGAGTGCTACTGAAAACTCGAATTTCTCAAAAGACTCTCCGGCAATACGCACAACCTCTTTGAGTTCAGAAACAAATGCGATGTCAAGTTCATTAGTTATCTGTCCGTCTTCCGCAGTCTGAGCGAGGACGAATTTCCCTGCGTTATAAAGCTTGGTGACCAACTTACCACCGATTTTAAATATTGCTTCATCGTGAGCTGCATCGGTTCCAAGTTTGAACGACGCAGACCAATAACGAACAGCGTCTGCCCCAAACCTATCGAGCGTGTCGACGGGTGTAATGACATTACCTTTGGATTTCGACATCTTCTTTCGATCAGGATCGAGAACCCAACCAGAAAGGTTGATGTTGTGCCATGGGACGGTTTCCTGATGGAGCATTGCCTTGGCAATCGTGTAAAACGCCCATGTCCTAATAATGTCATGCCCTTGTGGGCGTATATCCATCGGAAACAACGATTCCATCTGATCATCTTCATCACCCCATCGTGCAACGGTTTGGGGGCTGAGTGAAGATGTAAACCATGTATCGAAAATATCCGGCTCACCTATAAATCCGCCTGCAACTCCCCTTTGACTTTCTTCATATCCTGGAGGTGCCAAAGATTCAGGGTCGACCGGCAAAATGTTTTCATCAGCAACAATAACCTCATCGTACTTTGGTTCACCTTGATCATCCAATGGGTACCAAGCAGGTATTGGTACACCGAAATATCTTTGACGAGATATGCACCAATCAACATTCAGATTTTCTGTCCAATTCTCAAAGCGCTTTCGCATAAACTCGGGATGCCAAGTTATCTGGCGTCCAATTTCAATCAATTCATCTGTCTTATCAAGCAAGCGAACGAACCACTGTCTTGTGGTCAAATACTCCAGAGGACTGTCACCTTTTTCGTAGTATCGAACGGGATGTAGTATTTGGCTGGGTTTACTCTGAAGTGGAGGTCCTCCACCTGTCGCTGAGTTCTTTGGGTCTAGCATCATGTCAACCACAAGAGATTTAACGCTTGGCATACGTTTACCAACGAGAATCTGATAATTCTCATTAGCTTGTACTGGATTCAAGCTCTCCCAACCATTTGGCCCAAATTTGTGATCTAGTACTCGACCATTACGCCCAATAATCTGCCGCAGTTCTAGACCTTGCTCTCGCCACCAAGCAACGTCAGTCTGGTCACCGAAAGTACAGACCATAAGAATCCCTGTGCCTTTCTCAGGATCCGCTTCATTGCTTGGGAATATAGGTACTTTCGCAAAAAATCCTGGTGTAACAGCATGCTTACCGAAAAGATCCTTGAATCGATCATCATCCGGATGCGCAGTGATACCCACACAAGCTGCAAGAAGTTCTGGGCGGGTTGTTGAAATCACAAAATTCTTAACTTGTGAGTCATCTTCAAAAACTCCAAACTCGATGTCGTGGTACGCACCGGCCTTTTCACGATCTTCAACTTCAGCCTGAGCAACCGCTGTCTGAAAATCAACATCCCACATTGTTGGAGACTCTAGCTGATAAACATGACCTTTCTCATACAGATCGAGAAAGCTACGCTGTGCTATTCGTCGACTCTTATCATCAATAGTCGCGTACTCGTCACGCCAATCGATTGAATAACCCATACGATCAAACGTCTCTTTAAAGACGATTTCATCCATCTCAGTGACGACTCGGCAAAGTTCAATAAAATTCTGACGGCTGATTACAAGTTGCTGGTTCTTCTTAAGTCCTTGCTCTTGGCGGGCCGATTCAACATCAAGATTTTCGATATATGGAACATTGCGCTCCGCTCTAACCGAAAAGTAGTTCTGCACACGTCGCTCAGTCGGTAAACCGTTGTCGTCCCATCCCATTGGATAAACAACATTCCATCCGGCCATACGCTTGTAACGAGCAAGTAGATCCTGATGAGTATATGAAAAAATATGACCAATATGAAGCGAGCCGCTAACCGTCGGAGGCGGAGAGTCAATTACAAACGACTTTTCCCGTGGAATATCAGGATCGCGCTTTTCAACACCAAGTTCACTCCATCGTTGACGCCAGTACCGTTCACGCTCGGCAATATCAAAACGTTTTGGAAGGTCACTAAAATCTATCGACTTCAACTGAAATATTTTCCTATTTAGCCGTTTATATCGAATTCAAATATTCAGATATGGGCAAAAAACCATCCATATGTCAAGCAATATACTTCACCAAAAGGACGGGATTACCGCGGTACCACCTTCATTGCTCACACCGTTATTAATCGGTGTAAACCACTCGTTAGGCTATAACGGAGCCACCGGGCAAACTTATCGGCTAATCAACGCATTTCAGTATGCCAGCTCAGAGAAGACTTCTCGATTGCTTCTGGTACCAGTTTGCACCAACCACTGGCTCTCTATAACCAAAACGCTTTCGCTACTATTTCTCATCGAAGCTATGCCATATACGGTTCAGGCTAGCCGTTAAACACCTTGAATGCAATGCAAAAACCGTTCGGGGCCACTCATAAACTATGGGTTGACAAACTTATACGACGCTAAGGATATTAAATAAGCTATATGATCCCACTCCGCAGGCGATCTGAGTGCATAATCGCCTGCCTACGAACATCATTTTTTCGAATTCGTTCTAACGTAGCAAGCCCCTTACGAGTGTCGCTTGCTATCTTTGCAGGGTCCGACTCCTCCAATCGCAGTTTGTGCAACCAGTAAGTAAAGGCATCTTCCTCTCCTAAAGAATGCGCATAGCGATACCTGCTATTAGGACGGGTAGCTTTAACACCATTCTCCAATTTATATACATTCCAGAGTTGATCCCGAGAACTGTTATATAAAATTTCATAAGCTAGCTCCAAGGCTCGATCGGTGAGTTCTCTGCCACCTGATACCCTGCGATGTGTTATTTCCTCCTCAACTGCAACTATCAATGCCTGTTCTACCGTCACTCCATAAAAATAAGACAAATGAGCACGAAACTTATCGACGCCTAAGAATCGCATAAAATCAGATTCTTGAAATCCTCCAAATAACATCGGTGCAGACACCCAATCCAAACATTTTTCGCTTCGCGAAAATAAATCGCAACCACGCATAAGACGATAGGCAAGCAACCGCCAATCAAAGGCCTCTCCACCTATAAGGTAGTACCAAATTTCACCATCGAATTTTTCACTCGCAAGAGGCCATTTACCTATGGCTTCAAGGATTAAAATTTTCCATTTTTCACTACCGATATCAATCCGAGTCAAATCAGATTTAAGGTTCGTAAATATATGGTCGACATCCGAAGCCAACAATGTGCCTGAAAATGTTGTCGCATCACTACCGAGAGCGTGATTCATTGAATGCATAACGCTCCAGTTTAGGCAACTTTAGAAAAGAAATAAGTTCTCCATAGCTGAGAGTATTAATCACGCGCTTACTCTCCACCCAACCCCTAATTGCCATACTAACGCCATATCGCATATTGCCAAATTGCCATGTACGGTGTGAGTCTGTATTTATTGCAAAGACTACACCTAGCTCATTAGCCAAACGTACATGCTCAGATCTTAAATCTAGCCGATCCGGTGATGCGTTTATCTCAAGCACTGTCCCGGTCTGAACGGCCGCCTCAAGAACAGCATTTACATCCATTTCTACCGGTGCACGACGCCCAACCAATCTTGCTGTCAGATGGCAAATCACATCGACATAAGGGCTTTCCATAGCACCAATAACGCGCTGCGTAATCGTGTCACTGTCTTGATCCATACCTGAGTGAATTGAAGCTATGACGATGTCTAGTTCATCTAAAACGTCATTGGAGTAGTCCAATGAACCATCGGGCTTAATGTCCATTTCGGTTCCTGTAAGTAGATTTAATCCCGAAGATATAGCTAATTGTTTCACCGCAATATTATGAGCGCGTAGCATATCTACATCGAGTCCATTAGCCACAGTAGCACTCGTAGAATGGTCGGTAACGGCTATATATTCAAGACCACATTCTTTGGCCGCAGTTACCATTTCTTCCATGCTAAATCGACCATCAGACCAGTTGGTGTGAGTGTGAAGATCCCCTTTAATATCATTCGATGTAATTATGCCGCTAAAACCCTCAGATTTAGCGATCTCCAACTCGCCATCACCTTCCCGCATTTCGGAGGGAACGTATGATAATCCCAATCGTTTATACACTGCTGTTTCTGATTCAACTCGGATCAACGCATTGCTATGATCCTCATATAAACCTTTAGACGTAAAACGAAGACCTTTTCCCTTAGCCATATCCTGAAGAGCCACGCGGTGATCATCAGAAGCAGTCATATATACAGCTACAGCAGCAAATGCATCTACGGGAACGACATCAATCGAAAACCTTAATCCATTACGATCAATAAATTCGCCTCTAGATTCATCGAAAAAATTCACTATGTGTGCTTTATCCAAAGTGGTAAACACATCAACTATTTCTTTCGCATTCTCTGGAGTTTCAGATCCACAAAGAAGTTGTATCTCATCAACGAGTTCTATTGCTCGACGGATGTTTCCGACGATTTCTATACGCTCAATATTCCCACATCTCTGTCGCAACCCGGCTATAACGGACAACCCAGCCTGTGTTGCCTGACCAAGACCTATACGGTCTCCTTGGGCTATTCGCATATCTACGTGACGCAGTATCTGAAGAGCAGCCTTGTTGCTAATCCTTGGCAGTTTTTGAAACTGGCCAGTTTTTATTGAAACTGCTAGATCTGTGTAATTGGTCACACCTAATTCACCAGCTGCAGCAACCGCAGTTTTTGGACCAATACCGGGAATCTCCACCAGCGCAAGCACACCATCCGGTAATTCAGCAATCAGTTCGTCAAGTAATCTTAAATTGCCTGTGATAGCAATTTCCTGTGTAATCTCAATTATCCCAGCTCCAAAACCTGGAATATTTTTCAGTTGCTCAGCGTCATGGGCGATATCGGCAATCGAATACGACAAACTATTTATCACATCTGAAGCCCTAGAATGAGCACGGACTTTGAACACGTTATCGCCCCGTGCCTGCATCAACACAGCTACATCCGAAAGTATTTTTGAAAACAAGCTGTTATCCATGAGTTACAGGGTAACCTGCACCACAGATGAGCGGATGCAAATCTGTAAGGAAACTAAAAGGTTTACATCAAAAGGCTATTTATTTTGCTTTGCCTGCTTGCGCTGCAAGCGTTCGATCTTACGTCTCTCCGCACGCGTCATCTTTCGACCGTCTGGACTATGAGCAGGTACTGATGAAAGGCTTCCGGCGTCATTTTTTCCATCACCGTGGTCTGCATTTACTTTCGCCATGACCGAACGCTGATTTGCAAATGCACTAGCTTTTTGAGTTGACACTTGACTAGCATCTGACTTAACAGCATTAGTTCCGAGTGGCTGACCGTGGCTCGGCTGTTGACTCAACGCCACACGAAAAATGGTTCGTGCGACCGCCGACTTAATTGTCTCGTCAAGCGCAGTGAACATTTGAAAGGCTTGCCGCTTATACGCGACCAGTGGATCACGCTGACCGGCTGCTTCTAGCCCTATACCTTGACGCATATTGTCCATAGAGGTCAGGTGATCAACCCAATGTTCATCGATTGTCCTGAGCATAATCATGCGCTCTAAACGGTGCAGGAATTCGACCCCAAATTCTTCGGTCCGTTTATCGTAGATCTTTTCAATAAGACCGAGAAATGTATCTACTACTTCTTCAGGTCTTAGGTCATATACAGCATCTTTATCAGGAAAATCATCAAAGGTTGGAAAGACCATCATGAGATCTCGATATAGGCCATCTACATCGTAATTTTCGACACCACCATTAATTCGTTCATTAACGATCACCCGTACTTCTTCGACCAAATATTCGCTAATCGTAGGACGAAGATCTTCGCCATCTATGATCCGGTCACGCAGTTTATAAATAACGGCTCGTTGAGTATTAACTACATCATCATAATCAACAAGATACTTACGGATCTCAAAGTTTTGTGCTTCAACTTTAGTTTGGGCTGTTTCTACAGAACGGGACACCATCTTGTTCTCGATCGGAACGTCGACTTCCCAACGAAACAAGTTCATAGCCCCTCGTATCCGATCACCGCCAAATCGACGGACAATGTCATCTTCCGTCGACAGGTAGAACTGTGTCTCTCCAGGGTCACCCTGTCGACCACATCGACCACGGAGTTGGTTATCTATCCGTCTTGACTCATGACGTTCAGTACCCAGCACGAACAGCCCACCCTTGCTAACGATCGAATTATGATCTTCATCCCATCCCAGCTCCGATGATTTAGTCGAATCAGGATTGCCTCCAAGAATAATGTCGGTCCCACGCCCAGCCATGTTAGTTGCAACTGTTACAGCTCCAGCTTTTCCAGCTTCAGCAACGACATTTGCTTCACGCTCATGTTGCTTAGCATTAAGCACGTTATGAGGTATCCCGCGCTTTTTAAGAAGACTGCCTAGAAGCTCTGATTTATCAATACTTGTAGTACCAACGAGCACCGGTCGACCTTCAGTATGAAGTTCTTCGATTCTAGATGCTATCGCACCCCATTTAGCATCTTCAGTCATAAAAATGAAATCGCCATGATCGATGCGTTGTGTCGGCCGATTGGTAGGTATTTCAACCACTTCTAGTTTGTAAATCTTATCCAGTTCTTCAGCTTCAGTGGCCGCTGTTCCTGTCATACCTGCAAGCTTTTGATACATGCGAAAATAATTTTGTAATGTGATAGTTGCGTAGGTATTTGACTCCCTTTGAACGCGCACACCTTCTTTAGCTTCGAGTGCTTGATGCAGACCATCCGAGAACCTCCGTCCACTCATCAAACGCCCAGTAAACTCGTCAACAATAACCACTTCTTGGTTCTGTACCACATACTCCCTATCCCGTGAGTAGACATGTTCTGCCCTTATTGCGTTCTCGGTGAAGTGAGACAGAACATCATTCTCAACGTCATAAAGATTCTCGATCTTCAGATTTTTCTCAACAGCCTCAATTCCTTCTTCTGTGAGAACAATGGTCTTTCGTTTTTCTTCTATCTCGAAATGAACATCTGGTTTAAGACGCTTAGCTATCATCGCAAAGCGGCGATATTCCTGACCCTGTTCTTTAGCAGGTCCAGATATAATCAATGGAGTGCGTGCTTCATCAATCAGTATGCTGTCTACTTCATCAACAATCGCATATGATCTACCCCGTTGCACGCGACGATCTGCGTCCTCGACCATGTTGTCCCGCAAATAATCGAATCCAAACTCATTGTTTGTTCCATAGGTAATATCGCACTGGTAAGCCTGTTTCTTAGTACCTGAAACAAAGTTGTCTTCGGGTAATCTCACCGGCGGTGCCGCATCACCGTCTTCAATCGAATTTCCAGTATTTTCGCGTTCTGGAAGTGGCGCATCAGGGTTGAACACCCAAGAGGAGTCGTTCTGTAAACAACCCACCGTAACGCCTAATGCATGGTGGATTTTCCCCATCCATCCGGCATGCAGTTTAGCGAGATAGTCGTTTACAGTTATTACATGAGCACCATCACCAGTTATGGAGTTCAGATAAGACGGCATAGTGCATACAAGAGTTTTACCTTCACCGGTGCGCATTTCAGCGATTTTACCTTGATGAAGAACAATTCCGCCTATCATCTGTACATCAAAAGGGCGCATACCTACAGTGCGCTTTGAAGCCTCTCGCACGGCCGCAAACGCCTCAGGCAGGAGATCATCTAGACTCTCTCCATCAGCGTACCGCTCCTTTAAATCACCGGTCACGCATCGAAGCTTTTCATCAGAGAGTTTTTCGAATTCAGGCTCGAGAGAGTTAATATCCTCAACAATCGAGCGAATTTCTTTTAGAACTTTTTCATTGGAATCACCAATGAGTTTGTTAATTAAATTAAACATATATAGATACAGACAAAACGAAAATTCACCAAAGCCAAGTTAACTGATTCGGCTGCCTGATCAGTTATTGAACAACTCTCCAACGGAGCGACCTTCATGAATTCGTCGAATCGCCTCCCCTATAAGAGGCGCTATAGAAATAACTTTTATCTTTGAGTTTACTTTTTCCTCAGACAGCGGCACTGTGTTTGTAATAACCAATTCTTTGATTTGTGGGACTTGTGTTATCTTGCTTGATGCATCACCCGGAAGCACACCGTGCGTAGCAACCACGTAAATTTCTTTCGCACCACGTTCGATTATTGCATCAACAGCGGAAAGCATCGTTCCACCTGTACTGATCTCATCATCAAACATGATCACAGGGTTTTGTCCAATCTCACCAATTACGTTCATGCTCTCAACTCGGTCTTGATTTCCAAGCCTACGTTTTTCAACTATCGCCAACGGAGCGCTTATAGCATCAGCAAAATAACGTGCCTTTTTTGATATACCAATATCAACAGCGACAACCACTGGGTCTTTTAAATTACGGTCTTCAAAATAGCTAACCAAATCTGGCATAGCTGTAAGTTCGTCTACAGGTACATGAAAGAAGCCTTGAACCTGACCGGCATGCAGGTCAACCATAATCACCCGGTCTGCCCCTGCAGTTTCTAATAGATCAGCTATCAAACGACCAGTAATTGGAACGCGTGGCTGATCTTTCTTATCGGTTCGAGCGTAACTATAGAAGGGAATCACAGCTGTAATTCGTCCCGATGAAGCACGTTTTGCAGCGTCTATCATGATCAGCAATTCCATAACATTGTCGTTCACAGGTTCAACTGTGGACTGCAATATAAAGACATCCCGCTGGCGAACGTTTTCAAGAATTCGAACAAATGTATTGTCATTACTAAATTTAAAGACTTCAATCTGACCGATGTCTTGAACAAGATATTCACATATCTCATAGACCAGGCTAGGATGAGAGTTCCCTGCAAAAATAACCGGTTTTCCATTTACCCCGTACATTAATTCCCCTTGAACTCTGGTCGTCGTCTTTGACGCAGTGCATCCATACCTTCGATGTGGTCTTCTGAGGATAACGTGATTGACTCAGCAGCGGCAGCCATTTCAAGAGACGTTTCGAGATCCATCGACATTCCTCGTCGCATCATAGTTTTTGCAAGACGTATCGCAATCGGTGGGCCAGCAGCAACTCGTTGCGCCATCTTCTCAGCCGTAGTAATCAGTTCTGAATCGACCACAACATTATTCAAAAAACCAAGTGATTTTGCTTCTTCTACCTCCATAAAATTACCTGAGTACATAAGCTCTGCCGCCTTAGAATGACCAAATATTCGCGGATAAAACCATGTTCCTCCGTAACCAGGAAATAGTCCAACATGAACATATGCAGCCATAAATCTAGCTGAATTCGAAGCGATACGAATATCGCATGCGCATGCAATATCAAAACCAGCGCCAACCGCTAGACCATTTATGGCCGCAATAACTGGTTTCTCCATTTTGTATATTCCCAATATCACCTCATGGGCGAGCTTAAACCCTCTACGCAGATTTTCAGTCCCAATCTCCCCCGCCTTGTGCGGTCCTTCCCCTGTTCCACCATGCAGTTCATCAGTATCTACTCCAGAACAAAAAGCTCTTCCGGCACCAGTAATAATTACTGCACGTATTGAATCATCTGTGGCAACCACATCTAGCTCTTCAGCAAAAGACCTCAAAAGATCATGGTTGAGAGAATTTAATCGATCTGGTCTATTCAGCGTGAGAGTAGCAAACCCCTGCTCACTATCCACTTTTTTTGTCACGTATGAGTACATGAGAGCCTCGACCGATTCAAAAGTGACAAGAACTTTATTCGTCACTAAACCACTATGGATTGAACGGGAATTCTAGCACTGTGATAAATAGAAAACCTTACGCATCCTAATAAACATGCACCATATCCACACAAAAAATATTGTCGAATACATAAAAGAGCGCAATAAACGATCTATGTATTCAAACTGATTGTCGTCAAAAGATTTTTATTCAAATAAATTGATCGTATGTTTCTTTTTTGTAACCGAAAATAATCTTTACGCCATCTGACAATATAGGTCGACGAATCAACTTGGGTTCATTCAGCATTATATCGACGAGTTCATCATCGCTAATGTCACCACGTAACGCCCTATATGGCTTGGCGCTAGGACTTCGCCAAGCGAACATCTCATCAACAGAACTAATGCTGCTCAACCTACGTATCTCTTCTGCAGATAATGGATCTTTAAAAAAGTCTCTAAATTGAAAGTCCGAGTTCGCATCATTGAGAGCCCGACGGGCTTTCTGACAAGTACTTCACCTAGACCAACAAAAAAATTTTAACTTAGTAGCCAATTTTGCCTAGCTCCTACGCAACGACACGGCACGCTGTCTACGCGCCCGATTCGTTTAAGATTATGAATAACATAAGGTACTCTGAATAATTTCAAACAACAGTACCAATCCAGAACAAGGTTTACATTAGTACCAGCAAGATGGAAAAACAATCCTTCAAAATATTGTTCCAACGTACCTTTAGTGGTTACAAATTTAGTTCATCACGGTCCGGTCACCCTAGTTATACCAACTTAAGTATTTACGCTTTTGGTCTTTCCGGCCTATGGACAGGTGTTGGTTCCGGCGTATTGCCCTTCAAGGTGCTCCAAGTCCTAGAATCTCAAAACGTCGAATTGTTTGGCTACGAACTGGACAAGAACGGTGCATTGGGAGTGATCTCGCTAGTTGGGCTGCTAATAGCAGCATTAATGCAATATGGTTCCGGAGCTTTGAGCGATCGAGATGCTCGGATTGGCAACCGATTACCCTACTTACTAATAGGTGGATTAGGGCTCGCCATAATGACGGTTTTTCTAGGAACAGCAGCTACATTCATAAGTCTGTTATCAGTAATGCTAGCTATGCAAGTATTTGGAAACTTCGCACAAGGACCAGCCAACGCACTGATTATTGACCATGTCGAGCCATCAGCGAGAGGTGAAGCGTCGGGAGTGCTAAACCTTTGGAGGTTGCTTGGAGCCGGAATAATCACTGTGATAGTACTGCAGTTCATGGCACGCTACGATCCCAGCGAAGCGAATGAGTGGTTGTGGTATTCAATCTTTTTGATGATTGCAGTATTGATAATCTCAGTGCTGTGGACAGTAATTTCGGCACGCCCTGCGAAAGGTTATTTTTTTCCATCCATAAAAAATATCAGCCCTCACTCAAAGAAAAAGCATTTGCAATCACCCCATTCAAGTCCGACGAAATTGCCAATCACACGGGGTTATGTAGCTTTTCTCGTCGCAATGGCATTCAGCATCGCAGCTATGTCATCTATGCAAATTTATGCTCTATTCTTTCTGCAAGATGTTGTCGGTCTCGAAAATCCTGCAGATGGAGCAGATTTACTTGTGGTAGTCATCGTGTTATCTGCAGGTGTAACAGTATTACCCACAGGCTTGCTTGCTGATCGCATCGGACGCACAAAACTTTTCGCTATTGCAGGCGGTGCAGGAGCAACAGCTTCATTTTTACTATTGTTCGCCAAATCTATCGGACCAGTGATTTCTATCGGCATATTAATAGGTATAGCGGTCGGCCTATTTATGACCCTTACTTGGACCGTTGCTAACGATCTAGTAAGAAAAAATTCTGCTGCGCGAGAGCTGGGCTACACTAGCGTAGCAACACTGGTCGGTGCAGCCGCTGCTAGATTAGCGGGAATAGGTGTTGATGAACTTAACGATCTGTCAGAAAATCTTGGTTATAAAGCCATCTTAATATTCGCCGCGATCACATTCATGCTTGCATCCACGATCTTAATACATGTAATTAGAAACCCATCTAATCGAGCATAAGAAGCAGTTCCGTCAAAACATGCATAGTTATTCATCAAAATAAACGTGCACTAGCAATTTTTCCATCATGCTCGCATCTTTATACTAAGAATTCGAATCGATCAACAATCCAAAGTCCAATTCACTCGTTTACACTCTAGGTAAATAACCACGACCTTCTAAATGGATTTCTCATAAACATGGACATCTATCTTGCTAGCCCACGAGGCTTCTGTGCTGGTGTAGATCTGGCTGTGGATATTGTTGACCTCGCGATCCAACAATACGGTACACCGGTCTATGTAAAACACCAGATCGTCCACAACCCAAAGGTTGTTGCAGATGTCGAAGCAAAAGGCGCGATCACGGTGGAAACGGTAGATGATGTACCGCGTGGTGCAGTTGTTGTATTTTCCGCTCACGGCTCACCCCCATCGGACTATACGACCGCAAAAAAACGCAACCTGACGGTACTCGATGCCACCTGCCCTCTCGTAACTCGTGTGCATAACGAAGCGAAGAAATATGACAAGGAAGGCAAGGAGATCGTCTTAGTAGGTCACGTAGGACATCAAGAGGTAATAGGAACCACAGGACATGCCGACATGACCTTAATCGACGAACGCGAAGATTGGAGCCTTCCAGATTGGGAAAAAGGAACAGAGATCGCGGTCCTAACCCAAACCACACTATCGGTAAACGACACAGCAATTGCGGTTAATAAGATCAAAAAAAAGTACCCTGATGCCGTTATAAGAGATGACATCTGCTACGCGACTACCAATCGACAAGCAGCAGCGACAGAACTAGCTGATATCACTGAACTGGTTCTGGTTATAGGAGCACAAAACAGTTCGAACTGCAATCGCCTAAAAGACGTAGCGCTAAACAAGGGAATTCCTGCATATTTAATCAACGGTCCGGAGGAGTTAGACACTGACTGGCTCGAAGGTGTTAGCAAAATCGGAATTACGTCTGGAGCATCTACTCCTGAAAACCAAGTCAAAGCGGTAATAAAGTTTCTGGCACCAGAAAATGTGTTCCGCATTGGACCTGGTGAAGAAAGTACAACTTTCGCTATTCCACGGAACCTTCGCGAAGTGATTGGCGATGGAGTTCGCAACAGCAAGGAAAAACAAGCACCAGATGAAGATCACTAGCGTTGAATGCCTCGTACTTGATGAAGAATATCCATACGTAATTCTACACACGGATGAGGGGGTTACTGGATTCGGAGAATGTTTTCGTAGGGCCCCCTACGTTTCTAAAGCCACAATCGAAACAGTTTTCGCCCCTCTTATCATTGGCAAATCTCCATTCGACTCTGAAGAAATTTGGGACTCCATGTTCAAGGCTGGAGCAGTTGCCGGACCACAAGGCGCACTTCTTACCGCTGCTGCAGGAGTTGACCTTGCACTTTGGGATCTCAAAGGAAAAGCGCTCGAAACTCCCATATATAATCTTATTGGTGGTAAACGACGTAAAAAAATCAAAGTTTACGCCAGTTCACTCTTTAGGGACTTGCAGCCTAAAGAAGAAGCTGAACGAGCTGCCCATTTCCACGACATAGGATACTCAGCATACAAAATGCACTCGGCCGTGCCAGGCAAGATCGATGACCCAGGTGATCGTACTATTGAAACTGTTAAAGCGATTCGTGATGAGGTCGGTTACCAAATGGACATAATGGTAGATGTGAACAGCGCATACTCCGTACACCATGCAATTGAAATCGGCAAAAAACTCGAAGATCTGGGAGTATTCCATTTCGAAGAACCGACCCAAATACGAAATTATGCCGGAATGGCAGAAATTGCAGATGCACTAGATATCCCGATCGCATCAGGTGAAAACGCTTTCACTCGCTGGGATCACCTAACACTTATTCGAGAAGGGCGTCCTGACATAGTACAGCCAGATGTTGTAAAGGTAGGAGGGATAACTGAATTTCTAAAGATAGAGGCTATTTTAAGTGCCCATGGTGCGACTATGACCACACACAACACTCAGCCTTATGGCTCCACAGCAGCACACGCACACCTCATAGCACCTAGCAATAATTTCCCTTATGCACAGGAATACAACATAGAGAACGTTGGAATAAGAGACAACGACTCAATCCTAGATACTCCTTATCTAGTCGAAGACGGTTTCATACGAATCCCTGAAGATCCGGGCCTTGGACTCGATTACAACCTCGAGAAAATGCGTAATCGCAGTAGTGACCGTCCGTCTACACTCACAGGAGTATGGGGGCAGATTCAGTAGAGCTAAGTCAACGTTGTTTGTATTTAAGATGGAATCCTGTGATTAGTTCTGGCCATCGCACTATCGATAGTGCCACAGAAATCAAGCCAATAATTGCGTAACCCGTGATCATCACGGAAACACCAAAATGCTCGATAAGCCATCCACCGATAACGAGCCCCATTGGAAGACCATAGACGGCGAGCATTCGGATTCCCATAACCCTACCTCGCATTTCAAACTTAGTGAATGTCATCAACACCACAGACATAGAAATCATACAAAAGCTAATAGAGGCTCCGATCAAAGCCAACAGGACAAGACCAAAACCATACAAACCCATTTGACTGAATACAATCAACAGTAGGTACCACAAGATCATACCCAACATCATGAGCCGCTCAGGACGACTAGATTTAATCACCGAAGCCATTAAAGCTGATCCAATTAACGCGCCCACGGCGAATGTTGCTACCATCTGAGCAAGTCCGTTTTCGTCACGCCCATATACATCACGTGCAACAATCGGCATTAATCCATGCGACAACGGGAAAGCGGTTGCATTAACAAGAAATGCAAGAAACATAATTGGCTGTATTACTCGTGAATCCATCATATAACTGACGCCTTGCTTTAATTCTCCCAATGGATTCACGGCATGAATCGGTTTATTTGACCGGATAGAAGTTATGCCTAACCCCAATAAAACACTGAACGCATAAAATCCTGTAACGCCTACATAAGCCCATCCAAGACCAAGCCTAGAAAGCAAAGTCGCCCCTAGTAAAGCACCAATAATCCGTGCCAGATCTTGAGTTGTACGGGCAAGCCCAGATGCGTTCATCAATAAGTGGGACGGCACCGTATCTGCGATCAACGATTGTCGTAGAACATTATCTGATGAACGCATCAGTCCGGTAAGTCCCGCAATGATAAAAACATATGACGGTTTAATGAGATCTGTGACAACGAGAATTAGTAGAGAGAAAGCCAGAAAACCAGCACATGTTCTGAGAACATTGAGCATGATTTTCCGGCTTATTCTGTCTGCAATTACACCAATGATCGGTGCGACAAGAGTACCACTGAAAGCTAGAGCCCCAAGCAGCCCCACAAGAAACGGTGAGTCGGTAGCTACCAATATGTACCATCCAAGGATCAAAGTTTCCATTTCAGAACCCCAGGTCATCATCGAATCTGCCGACCACTGGAACCGGAAGCTCCTTATCCTTAGCGATGCAAATGGAGACTTTTTATAATTCATCGCAGCTGCTGATCGTCAACCGTTAGCTCCGAACGATCCTCAAAAAATTTCAAAATTTCTCGCTTTGAACAGCCTGCACTTTCAGCTAACATCGATCTGTGAAAACTCCTTTAGGAAAATACAAATGTTTCGCAGTGATGATGTTATTCCTCACAGCTTCTTATGTCTCCACTGCATGCTCGGAACAACGCAACGAATTTCCTGAGCCGGTGTTCGTTGATTCTCCTGACTGTGTTGACACAGATCGTGCCCCCTTGCAAATCATAGAGCTAAACATAAAATCAGGACCTAAGCATGCTGAACTACAAGTTGAGGTCGCCGCTACCCAGAAACAACGCACGCAGGGCTTAATGTGCCGTGAAAGGGTTCACGATGGCACCGGAATGCTTTTCACCTACGATTCAGACAGAGTTGATGGGTTTTGGATGAAAAATACATACGTACCACTCGACATACTGTACATAGATAAATTAGGGAAAATCGTAGATAAAATTTCTATGCAACCTTGCCTAAGAGATGGCCTGTCTGACAGCGATTGGGATATAAAGTGCGCTGCAGAGGCAAACGAATATATTCCAAAAAGCCCTTGGAGATATACGCTGGAAATACGACAAGGCTGGCTCGAATCAAAAGGTCTTACCAACATAGTCGATGCGGGCAGATTATCGACCTTGGAACTAAACATAGGGACAAATGATTAACTTATACCGATCAGGCTATGAAATTCAAAAGTCATGAAATTGGCAAACGAAAAACAAGCTGCGGTTCTAGCAGTCACCGACGGACTCGGATTCAACCGTGATCGTTCACGTGAGATCGTAAATGACGCATGGGAACGTCTTTCAACAAACGAACGAGAACTAATCGAGTCCGCATCCGAACGCATTGGGCATGACATTTCATGGGCGAAAAACCTGCTTTACCCCGTTCATGTGGAATCACTTGAACCCAATACACCAACACGTGAAGCGATCACAAAGATCAATGACTTACAGACCTGCCGTACATTTCTAAGCGAACAATTAATTGAACGTATTGAGTCGCTTATAGAAGCCGTTGCAGACGAAAAAAGATACGTGCCTTGGGCTGCAGGATCCAGAGAACTATCGAACCTCAGAAATACCAATCTTTCAATTCCTACCAGTGCTTCGGGTATATGGGTGGGCTTTGAAAACCTTAATCCGCCAGTTCAAGGCAACTCAGAAACCGGGCACCAACAAATAGGCAATTTAGAGATGGCGCCACAGCTACCTCTACGCATTAGTAACGCTATAAAAAGCGGCGATTTTTTCAACAATACAGCCCTCAATTCGTCGATCAAAGGAGCAAAGGACAGGAGCGCAACTGTAAATTTTTGTTTCCTTCTATCTGGAATTAGTGGCGCAGATGGTCGTGTACACAGCTCTTGGAATCATCTTGAAGCATTCCTTGAACTCGTCTTCGATCACCATAAACTCTCTACAGACCATGTACAAATGCAAGCAATTTTGGATGGTAGAGATTCAGCGATAAATAGCTCTATATTAGAAGAAAATGGATCAGGAAATTTCCTTGGTCACCTAGAAAAGCTTCTCGGCAAGTACAAAGCAAAGTCCTCGCTTGCCTGGGTTGTGGGAAGATCAACGGCCATGGACAGGGACTATAGACAGGTAGCAGCCAAGGCTGATTTCGACCTGTTAACCGGTTCGCCCGCATATGCAGTTTACGGATTTAATCAACTTAGATCGAAAATATCAGATGTCCATTCAGAAGGCAAAGTCGATCAAGATGTTCCTCCAATAGCAATAACTCGCAGCGACGGCTCTATTCCCATGATCTCCAGAGGAGATGTGTTTATAAATTTGAATTTCCGATCGGATCGTCAACGATCGAAAATTGCAGTTCTTGCAAGTGCGATTGACTTCCTAAAATCCGAAGGAGAACATCGTGGAAAATATTGGGATACGGATTGGCTAAATCACGGTCTTAATCTCGATATTTGCACAATCGCTGAATACCACCCAATCTTCGAAGATAAATATGGAATTTCTGTAGCGTTCCCTACCGCACCGCATAAACAAAATTTCTTCGCACAATGGCCTGAGTTAGTTGGAGATGATGAATACACACTTGTCGCAGAAAGTGTGAAGGCTTCCCACATGGGATATTTCCTACGCGGTAGACGAGAAAATCCAGCCGAACGAGCGCAAGAGATACGATTAATCACGCCATCACATAGTGAAAATGATGGAGTTGAATCCGATACAGACTTCTACATCCACCCTGAAATGCGGACAAGAGAAATTACTAATGATGTAATTCAGGCAAT
>DBSW01000084.1 GCA_002306745.1 Dehalococcoidia bacterium UBA1332
TAAATCAAGGTTTTACTATCTAAACTGGTTGGCATACCTTCTTATTAAAAACGAGAACCCTCACATATGATTATTAAAACTCCAATTCCCAAGATTGATATTGAGCGTCCGTCCCCTGATCTAATTAAACGGCTTGAGGGTATCGGTAGTGCAATGGCATCGGGTGAATTGCGTAAACTTGGAATCAAAATTTCTGTATTGGATGGGGTCAAGTCATTCACTCCAGGTAAAACAGTGGTAGGGCCAGCGATCACACTCCAGTACCTGCCCAAACGAGAGGATCAGTACCCTGAAGGTGAGTACCGTGATCCTGAAGCTCAAGTTCATCGTCACGCTCTATATCATGCTCAGGCAGGCGACATAATTGTGGTTGATGGACGTGGTGAAGTCAGTAGTGGTGTTTTTGGCGACATGATGTTGACTTACTTAAAGGGGAGGGGTGGACTCGGAGTTATTATTGACGGTGCTATCCGTGATTATGGTGGAGCGAAAGATTTGGGTCTTGGTCTGTGGCTGAAAGGTGTAACCCCTTATTCTCATACTCAGACCGTTCAGTTCCCATATGCATATAACGTTCCGATTGATTGCGGTGGAACTTTGGTAATGCCTGGCGACATTATGATTGCTGATGACGATGGAGCAGTTGTCGTTCCAAAACAGCTAGCTGAACAGCTCGCCGACGCTGGCAATGAACATGCGGAATGGGAAGAGTTCACTAGAATCAAGTTGTCTGAAGGGGGAGACCTTCGGAAGTATTATCCACTTTCTGATGAAGGTCGAGCGGAATACGAAGAATGGAAAAAGTCTAACGATTAATATTTGATGCGTAGCCGATTTTCACCTGCAGGATTAAAAGAGCATTTCAACCATGCCGTTCAATGTAGTTTTGGTTGCACCCGAAATTCCACATAACACCGGTAACATCATACGGTTATGTGCTAACACCGGTGCTCGTCTCCACTTGGTCAAACCGTTAGGGTTTGAATTGACAAAGAAGGCGCTGCGGCGAGCAGCTCTGGACTACCAACATTTAGTTGATGTAACCATTCATGAAACTATAGATTCACTAATAAATATAGTCGATATAGAACGCACATTCGTTACCACTTCTGGTGGTGAAGCGCGATATGATCAGATGGCTTATAAAGACGGAGATACGGTCATATTCGGTTCAGAAAGTGTTGGCCTGCCCGTTGACTTGCTAGAAAGGTTTCCTGATGAACGTACATTGGGAATTCCAATGATGTCGGCAAATCGAAGCATTAACATTGCTAACGCAGTCTCTATCGTTGTGTACGAGATGTGGCGTCAACAGTCATTTTTGGGTGCTAGTGTGCAACCGCGTCAGTACTATTCATGATGCCTTGCTGGTAACGAAGTAGTTTAATCTGACCGAACGTTAGGGAAATCTGCAAACTGTTTGAATCTTCCTTGGATGGATTAATGCGTCCCGCAAGATGTATTTATTGTCGAGTCCTTGGGTAATTTTTTATTTGGAGTCGGTGATGCTGTTTTTCCTTCTTGCCAACTTAACTGACGACGGTCTGCAGGCTTGTGTTGAAAATCCTGACTTTTTTGCTGAAGCTTGTGACACGGTAGAGGTTCCAGGTGCACGCCTGCTTTCCAGATATGCCACTCTTGGCCAGTATGATTTCGTCGTATTAGTTGAAGCAGATAGTGCACAGACAATGTCTAGACTATCGGTAGTTTTAGGTGCGAACGGCCACGTACATGTTGAGTCTATGCAGGCAATTACTGCTCATCTGATGTCTGAACGCGAGGAGCAACTGATTAGGGGTAGCACACCAAAACAGCAAATCGATCCAACTCAGGCAGCGAGTTAACCGTGGGTAAAGGTTATGTTCTCAGGGATTAGCATAGTTATATTCTCCACCCTATATTTGACTTCGAAAGTTGCCGTTTTGTCGTCTTGCCTACATCCTTCATCACACTAGCTTATGACTGGCCCTGTTCTTGAGCCATCGTTGAAAATTCCTTGATAATCTACCTTCCCCTAATCGATTCTGATGAAACTGTAGCTACATCTCTGTTAGTTGATCGTAATACAACTATGAGTCGGACTACTGTTGTTCGTATACTCAATGGATGATTATTGGCAATGTTGAAGTAAAAAGCCTTACACGTCTTGCACCGATGGCAGGAATATCGAATGCTGCTTTTCGCATGGTTGCGCGAGAGTGTGGAAGCGCTTTGACGACTAGTGAAGAAATAGACGCCCAGGGAATTTTTCGCAAAAACGCTAAGACTCGCTACGACATTGCCAATTATTTACCAGAAGAAAAGCCTATTGCATTGCAGATTCTAGGTGCAGACGCGGACACACTGGTTCCAGGCGCACAGTGGTTACAGGATCAAGGTGCGGACATCATAGATCTTAATATGGGATGTCCGGTTAAAAAGATCACTAAGACAGGTCGAGGTTCGGCTCTTATGAAAGATGTAGCCAAAACGTCGAAGATTCTCGAAGCAATGCGAAATGCGATAGAAATTCCATTTACAATCAAAATTCGGAGCGGTTGGGACGAGAAGCACGTTAATGCTGTCGAGATCGCTAGGATGGCTGAAGACGTAGGAGTCGATGCAATCACAGTTCATCCACGTACTCGTTCTCAGCAATTTAGTGGTATGTCAAAATGGGAGATGATTGCGGAGGTTGTCGATGCTGTTAACATTCCGATTACTGGTAACGGTGATGTGAAATCTATGTCTGATGCTAGACGTATGGTTGCAGAAACCGGCGTCGAGTCGGTGATGATCGGGCGGGGAGCTATGGGTAAGCCATGGGTTTTCGATGAGTCTTTTGAAAGTTTGACCGATCAAGCTAAGTATGATTACCAGACTCGTGTGATAAACCGACACATACAGTTGATAATTGAACTTTTCCCCGAACATTTTGGGCTGGTGCAAATGCAAAAACATTTATCTTGGTACGCAGGCGGACGCGAACGTGTACGATCTTTTCGCGTCCAACTTTTCAGTGCCCGCACATACGATGAAACCCGAGAGATATTCGACAAATATTGGGAATCCGTGAATCCAAAAAATGCCGAACAGCTTGATATGGCAGTAGTTTAGTTTTCACCCTTATAGTCATGTTTTTAAGTGAAAACTTGAACAAATTTAAATCGTAGGCAGCTGCATTTTGTCACCTGTTTTGTCTTGCCAAATTCGAATACGTGCAGCCATGTCGCGAATTCGATCTTTGTTTTCTATATCTTCAAACAGGTTATTTAATTCAGCAGGATCTGAGTTTAGATCGTAAAGTTCGCATCTGTCTCCAGGAGAGAGATTAAGTTTCCAGCGATCACCTGTTACAACCCCTCGCCACGGCACCGAGACCATGCGATTGATTTCTGGAGAACCCAAGTTGCGATCGCCCATACCATTCCATTGAATAAATACGTCGTTGTCTGATAGATCGGTCTTGCCGGTTAAAACTTCACGTAATGATTTGCCTTCTAGATGTTCAGGAATATCGCTTCCGGAAAGATCAAGTAAAGTCGGAACAAGGTCAACTTGTCCAACGGAGCCCGGAATGCGTGTTTGAATACTGTTATTCATCCATGGAACATGTAACAAGAAGGGGACGTTTGAAGCCTCTTCATAAAGTGTCCTCTTTTCGAGCATCCCATGGTCTCCAGCCATCTCTCCATGTTCACTCGTGAAAACAATTATTGTGTTGTCTGCCTGTCCACTGGCTTCAAGTGAATCGAAAATTATGCCTAGCTGATTGTCAACAAGTGTGACATTTGCAAAATACTGAGCTCTTAGTTTTCGAAACCCTTTTTCAGTAGTGGTATCGTGGACATCTCCACCAGCTTCTCCTAAGGGATTAGTGCCACCACCCATGTAGTAATCAGAACGAAGACGGTTCACCAATGATCCGGAATCCGGACGGCGCCGGAATCCAGGTCCTACTTCGATTTCGTTGGGATCGTACAGATCGTTAAGTGGTCCAGTGTATGGTGGATGAGGTTCAAAAAAGTTAACGTAGAGCATCCATGGCTGGTCGCCATATTCGCTTTCAGGGAATTCTCTTATGAACTTTGATGCGGTATGACCAAGGAATCCAGCTTGAGTTTGTTCTTCGGTAAGCTCTGCTTCTCCAACCCATCCTTCATACGATACTTTTACTGAAGGTGGTTCCACGCCATGATCTCGTAACCATTGATTGTATGGCGCTTCTTTATATCGGTATTCTTTTCGGGTAACCCGTAACCTGTGAAAGTCTTCTACTGCCTCCCAAGTATCGAAGCCATGTTGGGCTATCATGTCATCGCCAAGATGCCATTTACCCATGTGTGCTTTGTAGTATTCATCGTCGATCATTTCACCAATTGTTGGGATGTCACGCGATAGGGGGATGTTGTTTCGTTGAAGGCCAGTTGCGTATGGGTATAAACCCGTCATGATTGATGCCCGAGCAGGCGTGCAAACAGGTTGGGTGACATAGGTGTTTTCGAATACGAAACTTTTGTCGGCTAACTTGTCGAGATTAGGGGTCTTGATCCATTTGTTACCGTATGCGCGCATTGAATCTCTTCGTTGCTGGTCAGTCAGAATGAATAGAATGTTTGGTTTTTGATCCCGCATTAATGGATTGAACCTTTGAAATTTGGTTGATTTATTTTGTTGAGTGTCTGTGTTTGTTTACTTCGAGTAAGTTTATTTCATCATAACTCCCGCTAGACATCGTACGATAATGATTTGAGATTTTTCGTGACCTTTCATTCAGAAGGCAATAGAATTGCTAAACAACATTTTCGTAGTTGATGCTCGCTTGTGATAGCGTTCGCTAGAGGATCTTCGTTTGGCAGATAAGTCAGAATTAACAGCTGAGATTAAGTTTGAATCCACGAATAAAAAGAAGCGCGTAGATCGCCCCTGGGGCTCTTACGAAATTCTTACCACGGGGCCAGGTTTTCAAGCAAAACGTCTTATTGTGCAGCCAGCAAAACGTCTCTCACTTCAGTGGCATCGCCACCGTGATGAAACATGGGTGGTCGCTCGTGGCACTGCACGCGTTACTGTGGGCGTTGAAGAGCTTACGTTGGGTCGTGGCCAAACGATGCATGTGTCGAGAAATATTCATCATCGAATCGAAAATATTTCTTCTGTGGAGCCACTTGAGATTATTGAAGTACAGACCGGTGATTATCTTGGTGAGGACGATATAGTTCGAATCGAAGATGATTTTGGAAGATCTGACTGACCTCTAATTGCTACTTTATCCAAAAGGGATGTTATTGAAATTATTTTAGTGCCACCGATCCGTCTTCTGTAATTACTTTCACGATTAGAAAGCGTGAAAGTAAAAAGGTTTTTACTTTGGCGATTTTCAATGACTTACTCTGTACTCATATCTTTAGATTAGTGATTGGTTAGATCTTCATTCAATTACGCTTTTGCCTTGAGACGACGGATTTATCTGTCCTGAACGCTGCCGTCGAAACCTATAGGTGTGTCAAGTATCTTCGGGTTTTCAGGGCCTTTTAGAGTTTCTTTGTTTAGTTCAACACCTAATCCTGGTCCGTCTGGAACGATTAGGTACCCATCGATTAAATTAAGCGGTTTGATTAGTAGATTACTTTTTGGTGGTTCTGATTCTCCTGTGTACTCTTGAAGAGCGAAATTTGGAATGCACGCATCTAGTTGGACACAGGCTGCGGTGCTCACAGGTGAAAGCGGATTGTGAGGAATGACTTTTACATGTTTCGCTTCAGCCATCGCCGAAACTTTCTTTGATCCAGAAAGTCCACCACATAGGCAAAGGTCAGGTCGAATGTACGCAGCGGCGTTCGCTTTGAGCAGTTGCTCATACTCGAATATAGTCGTGAACCTTTCACCGGTAGCAATCGGGATATTACATTGATCGGCGATCTCACCCATCCTGGCCGGGCTGTCAGGCAGCATTGGGTCTTCATAGAAGAAGGGGTTGAACTGTTCTAGACGCCGACCTAACCAGATACTTTCTGCCGGGTTCATTTGACGATGTATTTCGACACAAATATCTACGCTACTACC
Source organism: Dehalococcoidia bacterium UBA1332 (assembly GCA_002306745.1). Lineage (GTDB taxonomy): Bacteria > Chloroflexota > Dehalococcoidia > Lucifugimonadales > Lucifugimonadaceae > Lucifugimonas. The sequence goes on from DBSW01000084.1 coordinate 6,046, forward strand.
AACTGCGTCTTTTACCGCTCCCACTCGCTCGACTGCTTCATCAGCCCATTCCGTGTATGACTTATGTAAATAGTAGTCTGGTGGGAAGGGTGTAAATCTGACCGCAGTAAAGCCCTCTTTAGCAGCTGATAATGCATTTGTGACAAGTTCATCTTTTGTTGTTCCCCCGACATGCATGTAACAGCGAACTTTATCCCGTGTTTTGCCTCCCATGAGATCGTATATCGGAACTTCAAGTCTTTTGCCCTTGATGTCCCAAAGAGCTATGTCTATTGAGGATAGTGCGCCTTGCACCACCGACCCCATGAAGTGTGATGACCGATATAGCCACTGGTAGTGATGCTCTATCAAGTTAGGATCTTGCCCTACAAGGTAGTCAGCCATTGTATCGACCATGGTCTTGGTCGGGCGTTGCCAACCGTGAACTCCGCCTTCACCGATCCCAATGGTGCCGTCTTCACAGTAGATTTGAATCAATAGCCATCGATCCCATAGGATTGTTTCGACTCTTTCTATTTTGGTTGATTTAGACATGTTGAAATGATCCGTTTTATGGTGAGTGGCTTAAAGTCAGTAAATACCGTCTTATTTTCGTCATTTGCGGATGAAGTTATCTCCTAATTGATTGAGATACAAGATCAATCTGGATTGTCTTGTAGCTCACTGAGAGTTATAACGACGTTATGCTGATAATTTTTGAGTACAGGCTTGAAAGGTTTGTTATTCGGTATAAATACAAGTGATATAAGAGGAACACTTATTTGCTGGATCTGGTTCTTAAGGGTGCGACAGTAATTGATGGATCAGGGTCTCTGGGGTCGCTAATGGACGTCGGAATAAAGGGTGATCGAATTGAAGTTATCGATCAGAATATTACTGTTGAATCTATTGAAACTTTGGAGGTAACTGGCCTTACTTTAACTCCAGGCTTTATTGACGTTCACTCCCACGATGACTTCCACGTGTTGATAGAGCCGGAGGTCCGCCACAATATACTTCAGGGAGTAACCACGGTTGTTGTTGGAAACTGTGGATTCGGAGCTGCGGGTTCTAAGGCAGGCAAGGCTCAGATGAAAGCAATCAACGAGCCAAGCATCGAGTTGCCAGACTGGACAGGTTACGCTGGTTATCTCGAAGAAGTTGAGAAAACTTCACCTGCTATCAATGTTGCTGCATTAATTGGTCATCATACTTCTCGAAGGGAAGCAATGAATGGTGTTGCTGATCGTCGACCAACAGATTCTGAACTCAAATTAATGCTAGCAAGTGTGAGCGAAGGGATGGAAGCCGGCGCTCTTGGAATGTCTACTGGGCTCGTATATGAACCAGGTCGATATGCTGCCACGGAAGAAGTAATTGCGCTAAGCGAGGTCGTAGGTAGGTATGAAGGACTCTACGTTTCTCACATGCGAGATGAAGGCTCCGGGTTGCTTGATTCGGTTCGCGAGACACTGCATATTGGCGAACTAAGCGGTACCTCAGTCCAGATATCACATCACAAATCGGTAGGTAAATCTAATTGGGGGATGGTTTCTCGTTCGCTCGAGTTAATAGACGAATCGATCGCGCAAGGTAGAAATGTTACAGCCGATCAGTATCCATACACTGCTCGAAGCACTATGCTGTTTGCTCTGGTACAAAACGGTACATTTAACAGTGAAGAGGGTGGTGCTATGGGTAAATCAGATCCCTCGGAGGTGCTTCTTTGTTCTGTGCCTGGGCAGGAAGATTTTGAAGGACGCACTCTTCAGAGTTTTGTTGAACAGTTTGATCTACCGGGAGAGGAGGCGGCCAACAAATTACTTAAACACTATTCAGACTCGATTCTTGTTGCGGCGTTTGGAATGGATGAAGGTGATGTAAGGATAGTAATGTCTCACCCATCGACAATGATTGGAACTGATGGGTTGGATCGCGGTTCTAAACCGCATCCACGGGCGTGGGGTACATATCCTAGAGTGCTAGGTAAGTACGTTAGAGAAGAAGGCGTTATATCGCTTGAAAACGCTATTAGTAAGATGACGATGATGCCTGCGAGGAAGTTTGATATTGCCAATCGTGGTCTGATCAAAGAGGGATATTATGCCGATATCGTTTTGTTTGATCCAACAACGGTCGTTGATTGCGCTACTTATGAGAATCCTCGGGTTGGTCCAAAAGGAATCCCTTATGTGATCGTTAATGGGGCGTTTGCTGTTAAGGAAAGCAAACAACTTAGCTCTCGAACGGGTCGCGCATTGCGTAAAGGGCAAATCTAAACTTTTGATTATTAAACTCAATAGCTAGAAATGATTTTGGATATTCACCAACTCTTACGCTAAAAAATATGGTTGATGAAGCTATTGTTTATCAGATATAAGGAGGCGGCGAAATTATTCCAACTAAAGTTTAGCTGTCTGATATCTATTAATTACTATGGTCGTAGTCTGTTCATCGCAACATAAATACCTATTCCTAAACCTATATAGGCAACGATATTTAAAAACAGTCCGTTCCAAACCCCAAACGTTGAAGCGATAATAAATCCAATTATCCAGACGATGAACATTGTGAATGCAGCAACGATTCTTAAACGTGCATCGAGTTTGTATTTTCCTACGCGTCTAATGTATTCACCAATGGGTGCTGCCCCTAAAGCGAAAATGAATGATGCTAGAACGTTTCCGATCATGAATCCTAGCGGAAGTATCCATAGTACCCATACAAGAATTCCGTAAATTACCCCGAAGCCGATTGCCCCAGCGATCGATAAAGTTATCGCTGCGGATAACTCGGCTGGAGTAGCTCGGAATATTGGCGCTTGGCCTATAGTTGCACAGTCAGGACATCTGGCTCCGACCGGCGATTGCACTAAACATTCCGGACAGATTAAATCCCCGCATCTCGAGCACCCGAGGTTGGACGTCGTATCGGTGTGGCGTAGGCATACATTATCTAGTGTTTCATTTTTCATTGATTTAACAGAATATTCGTATTCCATGGGTTGTTAGATAAAAAAGACTATTGGTCATTGCCTTATCCATTTTTCACGGTTAGCGATGTCGCGATCGAAAACTAATCTAGTAGCAAACAGGCTGGCTGAGGTTGCTCCGTGCTTGTTATGTAATGAATTGGATGTTATTCGTTTGATCGAAGTTACCAGTATGAATATGATTGAAAAAATTAACAGCTCGATCGGTAAATTTAATAGAATCGCCCATAAAGGAAGAATCAATATTGCAATAAACCACCATACTGCTGAATCTTTCCATGGTGTGAAAAGAACTCCGAGCGCCGGAACGATACCGTAAGCGATAAGTAATGGAAAGTTTAAAGCTAGAGTTGCGCCCACCATAGTTGCCATCCCGCGACCGCCTTTAAATCGTGAAAAGATCGACCAGTTATGTCCGGTAATTCCTGCGAGTCCGGCAGCGATTTCAGTTGAAATTCCCAATCCTAAAATATATTCGGACGCGATAAGAACAGGTAAATAACCCTTGGCGAAAATGTCAAAGATAATTACGGGGATTGCCCATATAGCATTGACTTGTGAACTGAGATTTGATGCGCCAAGATTTCCGGTGCCGTGAATTCTTAGGTCTATGTCTGCGACAAATTTACCTATTAGGAGTGCACTTGGTACTGATCCGATTAGATAGCTGGCTATCACAACAACAAAAGACATGCTGATGTCATTCAATATCATGGCAAACCTTTAGGAACACATCCGATTTTTTCACCGTGCATAGCTTTGGCTGCTTGCATGAGTCTTATGGCCGTATCTGGAGGTGGCCCGTTTGTTCCAGGTGTACTTTCGTTCTTTCCACCAAGCGCGTGATAATCAGTTCCACCGGTGGGGACTAGGTTATGCTGCGTCGCAAGGTCGAGATACTTATCTCGTTTATTACTCGCATATTTTTCGGCGTAAACTTCTATGCCCACGAGACCTGCAGCTGACATTTCTTTAACTAATTTATTCAGATTCTTGACCGTTCTCGGATGCGCTATAACTCCAACCCCACCTGCAGTGTGAATCATTTTTAGTGCATTAATTGGGTGTAATTTTGGTCGTTGGATTCGCGCGATTCCTTCATCACCCAAGTAGCGTTCAAACGCCTCTGCAACAGTCTCCACATGATTCGCTTCTACCATTGCGCGAGCAATGTGTGGCCGTCCAACGGAACCGTCAGACATTTCTATAATTCGTTCCCACGAAACAGGTCGTTTAAGTTCCGATAGTTTTTCGACCATTGCTTTTGCTACTTCCAGTCTCTCCTCACGAAACTGTTTTAGTTTCATTTGGAGAAACTCATTTTTGATGTCTATAAAGTAACCAAGTAAATGGAGATCAGTGTTGTGCGTTGCAGTGCCTAGCTCGATTCCTGGTATCAGTGTTAAATTATCGTGCGACGACGTCACTTGCATTGCTTCAGTGATTCCATCGGTCGAATCGTGATCAGTTATAGCAATAGTGCGCAGATTGGTTAAAGCAATACGTTCGATCAGTTGAGTCGGTGTTAGTGTTCCATCTGACGCTGTAGTGTGTAAATGTAGATCGATCTCGACCTGCCAATCTGGGCGCACTATTGGAGCATGCTGGTTGTAACGGCTACCGAACGCCTTTTGTTCAGTCAAAGGATCACTCAAATGTGTATTTGCCTATCCACGCGTTCAATTCCTGTTGCAAGCCCGGTGTTTGAGTCTATTTCGATGACGACAGAGTTGAAATTTATTAACCCTGTACGTTGCGGCTGCATCCGTTGGTGTCGGCCTGATAAGAATCTAGCCAGCGATCCTTCTACTTCAACTCCTAGTATGGAATCTCTAGCGCCAACCATACCTAAATCGGTAACGAATGCTGTGCCGTCTGGCAACACTTTGTAATCTGCTGTTGGGACATGTGTGTGCGTTCCCACGACCGCCGCAACTCGACCATCAAGGTGCCAAGCTAGAGCAGCTTTTTCGCTTGTTGCTTCTGCGTGAAAGTCAACAACTATTGGTTTTCCTTGCCCAAAACCACCAGCAAGTAAATCATCGATTACTGCGAAAGGAGAATCGAATTCGCCCACCCAAACTCTGCCAATTAAATTCACAACAGCTATTGGCCCGGACTGATCTGTAGCACCGCGCCCGGGATTATGAGATGGATAGTTCAATGGACGTAAAACTGGTAAATACGGATCATCTAGATGTTCAATGAACTCTCGTTTGTCCCACACATGATTACCTGTTGTAATTACATCGGCGCCAGCTTCCTGCATTTCGATTACGTTATCAACGGTAAGCCCAATACCACCGGCGAGGTTTTCGCCTTGAAGCGTGACAAAGTCTATTTCTAGTTCACTTTTAAGATCTTTAAGTAGTTTTGTGACGGCCTTGCGTCCGCCATTACCTACTACATCTCCGATCATTAATACTCGCATCTATGTCTTTCCAAGTATGAGTTGCTAATATTTTTGCTGTAGGTTCAGATTTGGTAATGCGCTATCTGGGTTCGTATTGTAAATTTCTTGTTGCAATGGTGTTGAAATACGCGAGGATTAATTTATCAGTTGCTTATCACGATCTGCCTTTGCGTGACCTTTTGTGTTTTACAAAGTCAAGTACTAATTTAGACCCTACGAGCATATTGCCGAGCCTGAGTTTATTTTATGGGCACTCGAGTTTAATCTACTGCGCTACCTCTATCGAACGCGATTCCCTGATTACTACAACCTTTATTTGACCAGGGTAGGCAAGTTCCTCTTCGATTCTTGCAACGATATCTCTCGCCAATGTTGATGCAGTTACATCGTTGATGTTGTCAGGGTTTACCAAGACTCGCACTTCTCTTCCTGCTTGGATGGCGTAAACTTTTTCAACGCCTTCGAATCCGCGGGCTACATCTTCTAGGGCTTCGAGTCTTTTGATGTAATTTTCGATCGTATCTTGTCGAGCCCCCGGGCGCGCTGCACTGATCGCATCCGCAGCTGCAACTAGAAATGATTCGACTGTGGTCATATTTCGATCATGATGTTCCCTAATACCGGTTACGACGCGGTCTTTTTGACCGTATCTTTTGGCGATATCAGCACCAATCTCGGCATGAGGTCCATCGACTTCATGAGTGACAGCTTTTCCTATGTCATGGAGGAAGCCGGCAGTTTTGGCGATTTGAGGGTCCGCACCGATCTGTGAAGCCAGAATTCCTGCGACCAGTCCGACCTCGATAGAGTGTTGGAGAACATTTTCTCCATAGCTATACCTGTATTTTAAGCGTCCGAGTAGTTTTATTAGCTCAGGATGGAGACCCTTAACGTTCGCATCGAACGTTGCTTGTTGTCCAGCGCTCCTGACTATTTCATTGAGTTCTGAACGTGACTTTTCTACCGTTTCCTCTATACGCGCGGGATGAATTCTGCCATCTTGAATAAGTTTATTTAGAGCGTTCCTCGCAACTTCTCGACGAATTGGGTCGAAGCAGGAAATGGTTATCGTTTGCGGTACATCATCGATAATCAGATCCACACCCGTAGCGGCTTCTATGGCGCGAATATTTCTGCCTTCTCGTCCTATAATGCGCCCTTTCATTTCGTCGTTAGGTAGCGCAATACTTGTGACAGTCGCTTCTGATACCACTTCAGCGGCGAGTCTTTGCATACTTGCAGCTAAAATCTCGCGTGCCTTCTGGTCCGCTTCGTCCTGAGCCTCTAGTTCTGCATCTCTGTACCGGCGTGCCAGTTCAAATTCTATATCTTCTTCAGCTTGATCGATCAGTTGTTGTTTTGCATCACCAAGTGAAAGCCCGGAAATAGCTTCTAGCTTTTCTGCCGCTTCCAATTTCAAATCATCGATCTTGGTTTTTTCTTTCTCTAGATTTATGACTTGGGTGCTGAGATCAGATTCGGCGTTTTCGATCGATTCTGATCTATTTTGCAGAGTTTCTTCTCGTGCTTCTAACCGACTCTGCTGGAGTTGTATATCTAACTGCTGTTCGTTGAGCTTTGCTTCAGTGTCACTTCGGACCTTTAGCGCTTGCTCTTTCGCTTCAAGAAGAATCTCCTTACTTCGAGCGTTAGCTCTGCGTAACTGTTGTGCAGATGCTTCATCAACTGCACGTTTTGATCTTGCCGAAAGGAGGCTTTGAAGTTGGAAGCCAAATCCGCTTCCAATTCCAACCGAAACTAGTGCGACCAAGACGGCAATTAGGATGGTTTCCATCCGTGCCCTCCTGAGCTTTAAAGTGTTTATTTTTATCTATTGGTAGTTAATTGCAATTAAGCAAAAAATCCTATTCTCCCGTTGAATGGTAAATTCGTTTGCTTGTTGACGCAAGAAATGCAACTGTAAAATCGTGTTATCGAATATTTATGACCCTTAATTAGAAACGCCTCAGACAATGTCTGTGGCGTTTCATTTGTCAGTACTCGTTACGTTTTAATCTTACTCTTCGCCAGTGCTATCGCTGCCATCATCTTCAGATGCGTCCTGACCGTCGCCTTGGACACCTTCGGCGTCTTCTTCTTCGCCTTCTTCAGCAGCTACTAGGTCATCTTCAGATGTGACTCGTGGAGGCTGTATCCATGCAATTCGATCATCTTTTGGTCCGGCTAATGTTACGCCTGACGGTAGCACAACCTCTCCAGCGGTTATAGATGAGTCAATTTCCATAAGACCCGAACAGTCAACTATGATTTCATTCGGTACATCGAACGGCTTAGCGCGGACAAGGATTTCGAATGTCCCTTGAGTAACAACACCTGCACCGCCAGCTGTACCTGGTGCATCCTCCTGCCCTGACAGTGTTACCGGAACGGGAGTTTCAACTTCCTGCTGTATATCTACCCTTTGGAAGTCTACGTGCTGAATTTCACCTGATACAGCATGCCGAGCAATTTCACGCACTATTGTTACGGTGTCTTTACCGTTGTTAAGTTCAAGTGTGACAGGTGTGGTGCGACCGGCTTCTCTAAGTACGGTTCGGAGATCCCCAGAGTCTGCTTGAAGTGATTCTGAATCTTCGTTCAATCCGTACATGTGAATGGGGGTGATTCCCTTCCTACGGAGTGCTCGGTTTTTTTTCCCGAGGGCTGTGCGAGCATCTGCTTTAAGTGTGATTTTATCCATTGAGATTTTGTCCCATTCGTATTTAGTTTGTTGGGGACCAAAAACTGGTCTTGCCTAATTCGAAACCTATGTTTGAGATTGTAATTTTCGGATACAACACTCAATTAATCTACGTTTAAAGGTATCACGAGTTATTTGACTTTTAGCAAACTTAATGTTGACTAATAGAGTCAGTAATCGCACGTAGTGATATGATTGAACGCGGCAAAGATCAAAGTAAATTTGGCTATTTTTTGATTGATCAAGGTTCGTATGAAGTACTGATTAATTAAATCAGGACGGCGCCACGGAGTTGCGATAAATGCTTGTGCCTATGAAGGTTGATTACGGGGTTAGAATGCTAGTGTACCTAGCGCAACAAGATGATTCGGAGTTCACATCGACTGCTGATATCGCTACAGCACAGCATATCCCTGAACCTTACTTGCTTAGAATATGCTCTGAACTACAGAAATCAGGTCTCATTGAATCTCGCCGAGGGCCTCAGGGCGGGCATAGGATTGGAAGGCCCGCAAACGAGATTTCTGTCAAAGACGTAGTGAACTCAGTCGATTATTCTCTAGCTCCTATTGAGTGTGTCGAAGAGCCCGATGGTTGTAGACTTTCTGGGGCTTGTTCACAGCGAGAGCTATGGAGTGACGTAGAAGTTATGCTGTTGGAGCACTTAAGCAAAGTGCGGATCAGCGAACTTACTAAACAGCAAATCTCTATGGAATCGGCATCATCGGTGAGAACGACTTTTTAGGTCAGGTACCTGAAGATGTTGCAATTAAAGCAAATTGAACCTGCGTATGGAAAGCATTTGTAATCTACGAGTTGGTATGTTCAACATGTAATTCAGGGCGATATGCGTTGATACACGGAGTAGAATTCAATATTGGCCTCCAAATTGCATGACGGAATTGATTGATAAATTACTTGAATATAGACATTTATTCGGGCTAGTTATGAGTTACAGGATTAATTGAGGTAATGGCACAGAATAACGGCTTAACACCACTTACACCTGGACAGGTGCAACGCTATAGTCGCCACCTGATCATGGATGGCGTTGGCAGTGTAGGTCAGCGTAAATTGATTGATTCAAAGGTACTTGTTGTTGGTGCTGGCGGGCTTGGTTCACCCGTGGCTCTTTATCTTGCATTGGCTGGTATCGGGACAATCGGGATAGTTGATTTTGACGTGGTGGACGTTTCTAACCTTCAGCGACAGATTCTTCATACTGATGCAGATGTTGGTCGCCCAAAAGTTGTCTCAGCAAAGGAGACGATTGAAGCACATAATCCGGAAGTAAATGTCACACTACATGAGGAGCCGATTAACTCCGAAAATGCGATGGATATTATTCCTAACTATGACATCATCGTGAATGGTGCAGATAATTTTGCTACTCGGTATCTCGTGAACGACGCAGCTTATCTTTCTCGTAAGCCATTAGTTGATGGCGCTATTTTGGTGTTCGATGGTCAGGCGACTACATATCAGCCCGGTAGCGGTTGCTACCGTTGCATGTTCCCAGACCCTCCACCTCCCGGAGAGGTTCCAAATTGTGCGGAAGCAGGAGTGATTGGTGCTCTCCCAGGACTTGTTGGCTCTATTCAAGCTTTAGAAGTTATTAAGCTTGCTATGGGAGTTGGTGATCCTCTTACTAGCAGGATGCTATTGATCGACGCTCTTACGATGGATTTCCGTGAAATAAAGATTCGCCAAAATCCTGGTTGCAAGCTTTGCGGCGAGAATCCCGAAGTTACAGAACTCATCGACTATGAGATATTTTGCGGCATAACTTCTCCTGCTTCTGTTGAACATTAGACGAGGGCAATTGATTAATTGTTTTGGTGAATTCCTCTCAAATGAAATCTAGAACCTGAAAATATAAACGAACTCACGAAAGATTTTTTTTTGGCAACCACCTTTGTCACACCGTTCACACCGGTGAAAACTGATGCAATAGAAGCTATCGGAAATACGCCGTTGGTGGACGTATCTATGCTTAGCCCTGATCCAAAGATCCATATTTATGGCAAGCTGGAATCTGTTAACCCAACGGGTTCTGTGAAAGATAGAGCGGCGCGGTCTCTTATCGAAGTGGCTGAAAGTGAAGGTCTAATAAATCCAGGAGACACGATTTTAGAGCCTACTTCTGGTAATACGGGACTTGGTTTAGCGATGATTGGTAGGATCAAAGGCTATAACGTAAAAGTCGTAATGCCTGCGAGTGTCCCACCCGAAAGAATCCAGTTACTGCAAGCCTTTGGTGCCGAAGTGATTCTTTCACACAAGGATAAGGGGACGAATGAATCTATCATCGTCGCAAAGCAACTTTCTGAGGAAAATCCTTCGTACTTTATGCCTTATCAGTACGGGAATTTGGCTAATCCCAAAGCTCACTACTTGACAACAGGGCCCGAAATTGTTCGAGATATGCCAGACGTTGACGCATTCGTTGCCGGTCTTGGAACTGGCGGAACATTGATGGGAGTAGGGAAAGCTTTGAAGGAGCATAATCCTGATGTGCAGATCGTTGCGACTGCCCCACATCCTGATGACAAGGTACAGGGATTGCGTTCGATCGAACATGGATTTATTCCACCAATTCTTGATCTAGCTAAGCTCGATGGCAGAATACTCGTAGAAGGAGAAGAGGCTTTTTATTGGACACGTCGGTTGTTGACCGATGCAGGGTACTTTGTTGGAGTTTCTTCAGGAGCCACATTTGCTACAGCTCGAAAAATTGCACAGAAATGGTCTCATGAGGGTCGTACAGGGAAGATAGTTGCGATGTTCGCTGATGGTGGATGGAAATATTTGTCGACTGGTATCTACGGTGAAGATTTCAAATTTAAACAATCAGAAATTGAAGGTAAGACCTGGTGGTAGTGGGATAACCTTTTGGATACTCGGTTACACATGCAGATGAGTGGCACTTAGCTTTTCAAATATTCGATTGGTTATGTCCATTTACCAATTTGAGTGATCCTACTGGAATCTTGGATATTTCTTTGAGTGACTTAGAAAAAAACGAGCTGGTATTTATGAATGCTCGTGAACAGGCAAAACTGATTGCTTCAGGTGAGCTACTTTCTGAAGAGCTGGTTCAGAGCCATATCGATCAGATTGAACGGATTAATCCAAGTGTTAATGCCGTGGTTACCGTGGTTGAAGACTCAGCTATTGAACAGGCTCGAAATGCGGATAAGGCACGGTTTGCTGATGCGGAATTGGGTCCTATTCATGGACTGCCAGTTGTTGTTAAGGATCTACAAGACACTGCAGGAATACAAACTACTCATGGTTCGCTTATTTATAAGAACAATATTCCTTCCAGTGATTCTTTGATTGTTGAACGGTTAAAAAACGCCGGTGCAATAGTCGTTGGAAAGTCGAATACTCCAGAGTTTGGTGCTGGCTCTCAGACTTTTAATGCAGTTTTTGGCGCTACAAAAAATCCTTATGACACAAGCAAAACGTGTGGTGGTAGCTCAGGTGGTGCTGGTGTTGCATTGGCTACTGGCATGACTACGATTGCCACCGGATCAGATTTCGGTGGTTCCTTAAGAAATCCCGCCGCTTGGTGTAACGTAGTTGGAATTCGCCCTTCTTTGGGTCTTGTTCCTGGAATAGGAGTTGATTTAGGTTGGTCAAATCTGTCTACTGATGGTCCAATGGGAAGAACGGTTGATGATGTTGCTTTTCAACTTAGTGTTATGGCTGGATATGATTCACGTTCTCCATTGGCAATACGCCAAACTCCTAGAGTATTTGCAGGTTCACTGGAACGTGACTTTGGCGGTGTGAAAATTGCTTGGAGCAAGAACTTAGGTGGAAGACCTGTTGATTTAGAGAACAGCTTAGTTACTGAGTCTCAAAAACATGTATTTGAAAAGCTTGGAATGATAGTTGAGGATGCAGAGCCCGACTTATCGGATACGGATGAGATATTTCAGACATTACGGGCTTATCACTTTGCAATTAAGCATGAAATTCACATACGCGATCACCGTGACAAATTGAAAGAAACTGTTATCTGGAACACAGAGCAAGGAATGAAACTGTCTGCAATCGATGTAGCACGAGCCGAACGTTTACGCACGCGTTTGTGGGAAGGCTTGCAGGTGTTCTTTAAAAAATATGAATTCCTCGCTTTACCCGTTACCTCTGTACCACCTTTTTCAATTGATCTTGAATATCCAACTGATGTTAACGGTGTCGAGTTTGAAACTTATCTTGACTGGATGTGGCCGTGTTATACGATTTCTGTGACTGGGCTGCCGGCAATTTCTGTACCAGCAGGATTTACTTCTGATGGACTTCCCGTCGGTTTGCAGTTAGTGGGTCGCCCGCAGGATGATATTGGTTTGCTTCAGTTGGCAAATGCTTTTGAGGTTGAAACGAACTTTTCGAAGAAGCGGCCCAGTTTGATCGCGTCTTTATGAATTGCGATATTCTTTATAGCCTACTATCTGGTATAGCAGGTGAACCTCTATTCATATCGCCACTAAAGCAGAACTTTGCAGATTAATATTTATCTTTTGCACGATTATTTCGGTGTCCACATACAACGCAGCTAATTTCAATTTGGTCTTGCGTGAGGGTTAATAAATTGGATCTTATGCTTCAAGGTAAGCGTGCAATTGTCACGGGTGGAAGCCGTGGCATAGGTAAAGCCATTGCCAGATCTTTTGCTGAAGAAGGTATGTCAGTTGTTATTGCATCGCGAGGCCGACAAGCATTGAGTGCTGCAGCATATGAATTGAGTAAATGTACAGATTCAATCGTAAATAGCGTAGTTGTCGACACGGGTTTAGACGACAGCGTTCGTAATTTAATATCAGAAGCGAAGTCGATTCTTGGTGGAATCGACATCCTTGTGAATTGTGCAGCACGACCAGGTGGGCAAAGTACTGTACCTACACTTTCAGGTGTTACAACCGATGAGTTTAATGATCATATGAATGTGAAAGTGATGGGATACCTTCGGTGTGCTCGTGAGGCTGCTCCAATAATGGTAGATCAAGGATGGGGCCGGATAATTAATATTTCTGGACTGGCATCTAGAAGTACAGGAACTGTTGTTGGATCCATGCGTAATGTTGCGGTTTCAGCAATGACTAAAAATCTCGCTGACGAGCTTGGACCATTTGGAATTAATGTGACCGTAGTGCATCCTGGTATAACTCGTACTGAAGCGACAGTAGCAATTGTTAATCGTAGGGCTAAAGCTGAAGGTGTAAGCACAAAAGACATTGAGCACCAAATTGCATCGTGTAATTCAACTCGTACGATAATTAACGCTTCTGATATAGCGTATGTCGTGACAATGCTCGCCTCTCCGCGGTCTATTGCAATAAATGGTGATGGTATTGCTGCCGGCGGTGGTGTCGGATCGGCTATTTACTACTAACAACATAAACTGATATTAATCGGGATTAGTTCATGTGATTGTGATCAATTGTCTATGAGCGAACACGTCTCAAATCCCGTTCTACGCGTATTATTGGTTAGTGTTTTTTTGCAAGGACTAGATTTTGCGCAAGAATAGAAAACAGGTTTGATACATTTCAACTGAGTTTATGGAGAATCTCTTACATGACTAGGCTCGCCGCTAACCTTTCGATGATGTTTACTGAATTAGATTTTCTTGATCGATTCAAGGCAGCTGCACAGGCAGGATTTAAAGGAGTTGAATACCTCTTTCCATACGATTATCCGGCTGAACAAATTAAAGAAAAGTTGGAAGAAAATAATTTGACCCAGGTGCTGTTCGATTTTCCCGCTGGGGACTGGGATTCAGGTGATCGTGGTTGTGCTATTCATCCTGATCGCATTGGAGAATTTCAGGATGGCGTTGGCGAAGCGATTAGGTACGCAGAAATTCTAGGATGCGAACGTCTCACAGTGCTAGCAGGAAAAATTGACGATTCGCAAAAAGATGGTGATATCCATTCAACACTA
>DBSW01000157.1:0-614 GCA_002306745.1 Dehalococcoidia bacterium UBA1332
TCATACCAGTCAATTCCCATGCCTGAAGTACCCATGTTTTTTCTTCTTCAGAAAGTCGGCTCCATGCACGTATGCGCTTAGCCTCTAGGTCAAGTGATTGCCCTGATCGATGGGGAACATTCGAAAGGTCTATATTATGAACAAGTTCGGTCATTACTTCATAATGAAGGCTATACCAGTTCACAACAAGCCCGTTAGGAGAATTTCAAGCGATACATATCAATTTTTCAGCAACGCGTATCCGTATGAATAAATCAATGAATCGATAATTAAGGATTAGAACTTTGTAATCCTGAACCTACACACAAATGCAAACGCAAATAAAAGACAAATGCTAGTATCTGAACCGTGATCTCAAAAAATACACTTTTCGCCCTAGCTGCTGATATAGGTGGCACAAATATCCGAGCAGCGCTTGTCGACTTTGAAGGACGAATAACTGGTCGCGGTTCAATTAACACTGAACCTGAGCATGGAATCAATGATGCGAGCAATCGTCTCTCCAAATTACTCAATGCAGCAAAATCAACCGCACCGCCCAATGCAAAAATAGTCGGCGTTGGCGTTTCAACGGCAGGGCCAATCCGCCCGGCTACTGGGACCTACAACCACCC
>DBSW01000157.1:912-14036 GCA_002306745.1 Dehalococcoidia bacterium UBA1332
TCCAATCCGCCCGGCTACTGGTACCTACAACCACCCTCCGAATCTACCAGGCTGGCATAACAAAACCATGAAGCCAAGTCTAGCCGAATCTATAAAAATGAATGTCTGGGTTGGGCATGATGCGACCCTTGCAGCACTTGCAGAAACAAGATTTGGGGATCATATCGGTGCAGAAAATTTAATTTACGTAACCATAAGCACTGGGGTCGGAGGCGGGATTATAGCGAATAGCGAAATGGTCACAGGGGCTTCAGGTGGTGCGGGGGAAGTAGGGCATATTGCAATACGTACAGGAAGTTACAAATGCAACGTCGGTTGTGATGGCTGTTTCGAAGGCAACGCATCAGGACCTGCAATAGCAAGAATCGCACGAGACCGTTGGACAGGCAGAGGACCGCTCGCCGATCTTGCTGAAGGCAACCCTGAAAAAGTCACATCGCGCATGGTATTCGACGCTGCAGATGAAGGTGATTTAGTCGCACAAGAAATAGTAGATCTCACGATAGAAAACGTCAGTATTGGTCTAGGATCATTAATGAATGTGTTCAACCCTGAAGCCATTGTTATCGGCGGAGGTGTCGTACAGGGCCTCCAACGACACTGGCAGCAACTTCAGCAAACAGTCATCGAACGATCTTTACCTGGATATAGTGGGAAAATACCTCTTACAGCAACACGCCTAGGAGACGACGTCAGTCTATTAGGTGCAGCTCAACTAGCATTCAGAGAATCCTGCAGACTATAGCCAGTTCCTATAACCACATTAATAAGCACAGTAGATACGGTTTAATTTAATTCACAGTGTAGAAACTATAGGAAAGCTAATAAAAAAATTAATAGTTCTCTTCATGGTCCCATGGATCTTCAGGTGGTAGGTCAATATCGAATGGATCGCCTCGGTCAAGACCCAATTCCTCAGCCTCTTCTGTAACACCAGTACCGAAGTCATCTAACGAGTTTTGATCCGGCAGATTAGACCATCCTTCAATCTCAGCTGGTTCATAACCCTCTGTGTCTATACCAGGGAGTGTATCGCTAGCACCGAACATCGACCGCGCCATTTCAGGGGTTACAACTTCATCTAAATCTTCTTCATCTTTCATCGCCTTAAGCGCCTGACGGGCAAGATCAACTACTCTTGGCTCTGAACTTACCAACTTCATTTCCAACATCTTCTTAGCAATGTCGCCACCAACCCGTTCAGTTGCAGAGATCGCTGCCAATTGAACCGTAAGATCAGTATCATCCATAGGTGTTTCTAGCGCCTTTAAGTGTCGTTCGTCGGCCAATTCCCCTAACGCCATCACCGCTTCATAACGTATTGAAACCAAATCATGGTCAAGATTAGAAATTAATTTATCTATCCAGTACGGATCTGAAGTTCGTCCCATTGCAAAAATCGCACTCTGCTTTGCAACCGAATCGCCTGACGCAATAGCAGCTTCGATATAAGGAAATAATCTGGGATCGGCAAAAACCGAAACAGCCTCTAATGCCTTAAGTCGGACAAGCATGACTTCACTTTCATCTTGTAGAACCGAATAAATAGAATCAAAAAGTATTTTCTTATAACGGCTCGTGAGTTTACCAATATCGGCCAACGCAGCAAGATATGTTAGCGGGATACTCGTAGCAGCCCTGACCTCAACGACTGGATCAGACTTCATCATTTCAGTCAACGGACGAACAAGTGTCCGGTCATCACTTTCTTCAAGTCCTTTCAGTGCAGCAACACGTACATCGGAGCTAGGATGCTGCAGTCCTTGCTTATAAATAACCTCAAACTCTACGTCTGATTGCTCTTCACAAAGCTCTGTCATACGTTCGAGGATTTCAAGCACTCTCGACCATTTCCATTCAAGCCATAGCTGCCCAAATTCTTCTGCCTCCGGCACAGTCAACCGCGACAGTTCAGACAATGACCCATAGGTGATTGGAAATTCATCATCTTCCGGTAGTTTATTGAGAAATTCGTCTATACCCATAAGCGAATTCTAGCCTTAACCCAACACGTAAATTCTAAAGACACTAAAGCTCAATTAGTCATCTTTCGAGGCAACTTCTATGCCAAGACATTGAATAGCTGGTGACCGCATAGATCCGAATACCCAATCTGATGAGTCGCCAATCTTCTCAACTTGAGAAAGCACGTTATAAACGTTGCCTGAAATCATCGTGTCCTTAACACGGCCTACTATCTCTCCATCCGATATTTTATATCCAAGAGAAACGTTAGCCCTGAAATCTCCACCTAGCTCATTACCTTGCCCAGCCCCTAACAATTCATCAACAAGCAATCCCTCTTTTACTCCGGATATCATATCTTCAACGTTTGTATCACCAGTCGAAATATCTATTACAGAACATGACGGTGATGGGCTACTCGAAATGCCTCGACTAGCAGCGCCTGTAGACTTCTTTCCTATCTGACCAGCTGTCTGCAAGTCAAGCAATGGAGCAGTGGCAACACCGTTTTGTATCAAAGCCAATTTACGACTTGCAACACCCTCATCGTCCAATGGCCTGCTTGCGCTGGCGCCGTCAATCAATGGATCATCAAAGATAGAAATTCTGTCATCAACAACTTTAGAGCCCCACTTCTCAACAAGCGGAGAAGAACCATTTGCAACGTTCTTACCATTGAACCCTGAGAGCAAAGGAGGCAGTAATGTTGCGCCAACACCACGAGCTGTAAAAATCACAGGCAAATCACCGGAGTTAGAGGTTACCTGAGCCGTATCTTTTGACCAACGTATAGAACGCCGAACTGATTCCAACAAACGATCAAGTTCTTCATCAGCAAAAAAGTGACTAGACGCGGAGCCTGTCCAGACGTTGAGCATGTCGGTTCCACGAATCAGTTGAGCACCTAAAGAACAATAGTAATTTGTTTGATCATATGAAACGTCTATACCAGCTGAGTTCATTATACGACCAGAGCCCATAGCCCAACCAACCCTGACGTCACATAGCAAATCCGGCCACTCGTCTAGTAAACGCTCAATCAAGCCTTCTCCGGTGTCTATCATTGACCGATGTGAGATTCGTGGAACATTAGGGTCAACAACATCGACTTGCGAGTAATGGGAAGGGCCTGGAAATTTAAATAAAGCCTCAGAGCCAAAACCCACCAACGCAGCAGCTCTATC
This sequence comes from Dehalococcoidia bacterium UBA1332, assembly GCA_002306745.1. GTDB lineage: Bacteria > Chloroflexota > Dehalococcoidia > Lucifugimonadales > Lucifugimonadaceae > Lucifugimonas. The sequence goes on from DBSW01000157.1 coordinate 4,062, forward strand.
AACCAGCTCGATCTCTCTATTTACATCAGTCGTTGACGTAAATCCCAAACGTCCTTGATCTATAACTCGTAGCGCAACGCCGGACGTGTCACGTCGCATAGCTTCTTTAAGTTTGTTGGACTCAAATAAAACCGGGTGACTCTCTGATTCGACTCGATAAACCTCTGCTTCGTCGAATCTTGAAACGGCAGAGTCTAAAAGCGATTCGCTCAATTTATTTCTCTTTGAATAAGGGTTTGAAGACTCAAATACAGGTAAATCACGCCCCTGAAATCAGGCAATTTTGAATCCTTATATGAGGGCTACCATTAGACACTGGGAGTGGTGATTGCCCCCCTTTACCGCAACCGCCTCCTTGATTCATGCCGAGGTCATTACCAATACCATCCAAATTCTCCAGAGTCTCGAACAAATTACCAGTCAACATAACTGGCCGAACAGCTTCTTGTATTTCGCCATTTCGGATCATATACGCCTCTCCAGATGAAAAAGTAAACATTTCGTGCTGAGTCATGCCGCCATACCAGTTACGAACGTAAACTCCGTCATTAACCCCTGCGAGAAGGTCATCCAGAGTTGCATCACCTGGTTCGATAATCGTATTTGTCATCCGAACGATCGGTGGAAAGTTATAACTAATAGCTCTAGCATTTCCGGTCGGCTTTTCACCAAGCCGGGCAGCAGTTTCACGGGAGTGAAGCCTACCCACTAACTCTCCTTCTCTTACAAGAGGAGTGAGAGTTGCAGGAGTCCCTTCGTCATCATACTTATAACTGCCACGAAGCTCGGGAATCACCGCTCCATCTGTAAAATTCAGGTGTTTTCCACCAAACTTACGGCCCATATACATGATTTCCTTGAGCTTCTGATTCTCATATACATTATCGCCCTCAGAAAGATGTCCGAACGCTTCGTGAACAAATACGCCTGCGAGCACGGGATCTAGAATTACCGTGCGCTCACCCCCGTCGAGCGACTTGGCGTCAAGCAAACCAACCGCTCGCTTCGCAGCATCTATTACTTGGCTATCTAGGTTTTCAACAAGGCCGTAATCCCCTTGAGAACCAATACTGAATCCAGCTTGTTGAACATCTCCGCCTCGACGTGCCTGAGCAGAAATTCTAGTAATTACATGGATCTGCTCCTGCTCAATATAAGATCCATCAGAGTTACCAAAAAATGTCTTACGAGAAGTATCGCCATAAATTATGTCGGCGCTGTTTATGCCAGCAACAGACCACACCAAATCATTGTAGTGGTCCATCTTGCGTTTCTTTTCATCAAGTGTGAAAGCAAAAGGATCTTCAACAATGTGTGCAGGGACAATGTCTATAGTAGGTTCGACACAACCGAGTTCAGTCTTGGAGCTGCCGACCACTTTTGACTGAGCTACTGCATCAGACACCTTATTTGATAGATCACTAAGGCTGTTAAAACTTGCAAAACCCCACCCTCCTTTAGTTGCTGCTCGAACGTTTCCACCTAACCCGCTAGTCTGAGCTATCGCGTCTAACGAATTGCCTCGGTAAGTTAGTCGAGTGTTGTCAGTCTCTTCGATTCGTATCTCACAGTAATCCGCACCATGGCCTTTCATAGCATCAACAATCAAATCGCGATATTTCACAAATATTCCGTTCCTATTCCATTTTTATATTGCAATTAAGGGATACAAGTAAATACTAGCAATCGGATCAAGAAAATCACATCGGGTAATTAAGAATAGAAATTACAAACCAACCGATAAAACAGCATAATCTCTCACTATGTCATCCAAACACAGTCACAACAGAAAATATCAGGCAGCTGTCTCTAAACTATTATCACTTGCGGATTTTGAAAGAAAATCACGAGCAAATGACCCGGTGGATTTCCATCTCCAGCGAATTGAGAGGCTTCTATCATACCTAGGTAATCCTCACCAAGAACAAAAGTACATCCATGTCGCCGGAAGTAAAGGAAAGGGAAGCACATCAGCGATGATCGCTTGGGCGCTTACAGAAAATGGCTATAAAACTGGACTTTTCACATCGCCATCTATACACAAAATCACAGAGCGAATACGTATCAACGGTGATCAAGTTTCCGAGATTGAGTTCGCATGTCTAGTAGATGACCTCTGGCCAGCCGTGCAACGCGTGCAATCTGACGGAGATATCGGATCAGTTTCGGTTTTCGAGCTCGAAACAGCAATGGCCTTTTATCACTTTACTAATGCACTAACTGATATAAGCGTTATAGAGGTTGGTTTAGGTGGCAGACTTGACTCCACAAACATAATTGATCCTACGATTTCGGTGATAACGCCTATCAGCCTAGACCACACTGCAATACTCGGTAATACACTCACCGAGATAGCTACCGAGAAAGCGGGTATTATCAAACCTGGTGTCCCTGTGGTCACTTCCCCGCAACCTCCCGAAGCTATAAATGTTTTCAGCACAAAAGCTAAACAACTCGGAAGCGAGTTAATCAAATCTGAACACGCTGTAAAAATCAAAACAAAAGAGGATCTTGATCTAGACGGAACGATCGTCGATTTCCAAATTGATACTGACCTAATTCGAACTCACATCAAATTGCTTGGTGATCATCAGATTGACAACGCTCGAACCGCAATTGCCACAATATATCAACTTTCATCAGCTGGCATCGGAACTGTTAATTCCAAAACCGCCAATGGAATAAACAAAGTCGAATGGCCCGCAAGAAATCAGTTAGTTACCACATCTCCTTTCAAGATATTTGTAGACGGCGCCCATAACGATGCGTCGGCAAAAGTACTCAAATCTTCGATAGAAAAAATTTTCCCTGATAGAAATCGTTTAATTGTTGTTCTCGGCACCGTCAGCGGTCACAATCCAACGGTCGTAGCAAGAGAATTAGAGACACTTAACCCAATTTTTATCACGACTGAATCTAGACATCCAAAATCTCTTAGTTGTTCAGAACTGGCGGAAGCGTTTGAAGCGAGTAAAATTTCTATAGAAGGAACTTATAACAATACGCTTGACGCTATAAGCCATGCTAAACACATCGCTTCCAAAGGAGACCTTATTGTTGGATCAGGTTCACTGTTTGTAGCTGCTGAAATTATCGAAATAGAGCAAAATATAAAACCTGAGTTATATCCTGATATAAGACTAGCCCAATCACCAAAGAGTCAAAAATAGATTCGAATGTCAGTCAATGAATACTAATCAAGAAAATAGGGTTGTAGTCACCGGACTCGGTGCCATCACATGCCTAGGAAATTCCGTAGATGAATTCTGGAACGGACTCAAAGCCGGACAATCAGGGATTCGCGAAATAAGTCTAGTGAGCCCTGAAGGTTTCCCTTGTAGAGTCTCAGGCGAAATACAGGAGTTCGACGCCTCGGATTATATGGATCGTAAGGAAGCTAGGCGAATGGCTCGTTTCTCCCAATTCGCAGTTGTGGCAGCACACCAAGCAGTCCAAGACTCCCGATTAAACTTCGATAATGAAGATCGGGACAGGATTGGCGTCCTAATGGGAACAGGATCTGGAGGCCTTCCTGAAACCGATCAGCAAGCAGAAATTCGTGTTAAACGTGGTGTCAGTAGGATGAGCCCATATTACATACCAATGATGCTAGTTAATATGGCGTCTGCAAATATATCTCACGCATTCAATCTAACCGGCTATACAAACACTTGTGTAACCGCTTGCGCCGCTAGTACACAGTCAATCGGGGAGGCAGCAGAAGTAATACGTCGAGGGATGGCCGACGTAATAGTTACAGGGGGCACTGAAGCAGGGATTTGTGAAATCGGAATGGGGGGGTTCAGCACCATGCGTGCTCTATCAACCTGGGATGGTGACCCATCATTAGCAAGTCGACCTTTCGATAATGCTCGTGACGGATTCGCTCCAGCCGAAGGGAGTGGGGTACTGATACTCGAAAATCTTCAACATGCAAAGGCTCGAAAAGCTAAAATTTACGCTGAAATAGGTGGGTGGGGAGTCTCATCCGATGCTTATCACCTGGTCCAACCTCATCCAGAAGGATCAGGTGCTGCGAAAGCAATGAAACGGGCATTACAAAACGCGTCCATATCAGCTAAAGATATTGACTACATCAACGCGCACGGAACATCAACACCGATTAACGACGCGTCCGAAACAAGAGCAATTAAAGCGGTTTTTGGTGAACAGGCATATAACATACCTATCAGCTCTACAAAGTCTATGGTCGGTCACTCGTTGGGGGCTTCAGGATCTCTAGAGGCGATTGCCTGTATAAAGAGCATCACCGATAAAGTTCTTCACCCAACAATTAATCAGGTCGAAGCAGATCCTGAATGTGATCTCGATTACATACCTAACGAAGCACGGTCGAGCGAAATAAAAATAGCACTTTCAAATAGCTTTGGATTTGGGGGACAAAATGCCTGCCTTGTACTCCAAAAATACGAATAAATTAAAGGCATGATGAAATTGTCAGGAATATTTCCTAGACTGGAAAAACTATCACTCTGGCGCCTCCACGTATTTTCGCTCGCACCCTACTCCCAACTTGAATTTCAACACTCGCTCTTCGCCGTACACGCAGGATAGTACCTGAATCCAACCGAATGCTGTACTCAGCAAACTCACCCTCGAACTCACGCGATTCAACAGTGGCGGTACGCTGGTAATTATTACTTGCAGCCTCAATTTCTAGTTCAGAAGCGCGCATCAAAGCCAAGACTTGTTCACCATCTGTAGCTGTGTTACCACCCGTAACACGACTGGCAAACACCCCTGCTTCTGTAATAACAACCCCACCACGAAATACACCAGGAATAAGTTCACAAGGACCGATAAGCATTGCAACAGCCGCCGATGATGGATTTTCGTAAACGTCCTCAGGTGCACCGATTTGTTCGATGCAATTATTACCCATTACTGCGATGCGGTCTGAGGTCGCTAATGCTTCTTCACGGTCATGGGTCACTAATAAGGTAGTCGTGCCTGATTCTCGTACAATCCGCTTGATATCACGACGTAATCCAGTACGAAGTTTTCGGTCTAAATTGCTAAATGGCTCATCCAACAACAACGCCACAGGATCTGGCGCTAAAGCTCTAGCAATAGCAACCCTTTGCTGCTGTCCACCTGAAAGTTCGTGCACATAACGGGATTCATATCCACTCATACCAACCATCTTGAGGACAGGTGCAGCTCTGGAACTACGTTCCGGTCTATCAAAATGTCTGAGCCCAAATTCGACGTTCTTTGCAACTGTCAAGTGAGGAAAAAGGGCGTAGTCTTGGAACACAAGACCTATGCGTCGTTTATCAGGCGGTACATGCATAAACGACGAGCCAACCAGCTGACCACCGACCGTCACATAACCGTTCGATACCTGCTCAAATCCTGCGATAACACGCAGTGCCGTCGTCTTACCAGCCCCGCTACGCCCTAAGATACTTACAAACTCCCCCTGATGGATTTGAATATTAAAATCCTTTATCGCTGAAGATTCCGCTCCAGGATAACGACACTCAACACGTTGAAGATGAATCACACCTGTTTCTTCGGAGAGCGAGGGTAAATCTTTTTGGTTAGCAGCCACGGGTGTGGCTGGCTTGAATAAATCTCGTCCTTTCCTAGTCCACGGCAATCTCATCTAGCAGCCCCTTCAACATTAACTGAGTTATTAAATTCATCTCCATAGCCACGCAGTGTCAAGTAAGCAATTGGAATCCCGGACACAACCACCAACAACAATGCAGCCGCAGCTGTTCTGGCAAACATGGCCTCTGAAGAAGCAGACCATATAGATGTAGAAAGTGTTGTAAACCCGATCGGAGAAAGGATTAAAGTAGCTGGCAATTCTTTCATCGCAAGCAAAAACACCATTGCCCCACCCGAGAAAGCTCCTGGCATAACAAGTGGGATAGTAATTGATGTGATCACGCGTAACTGAGATCTACCAAGACCTTGAGCTGCTTCTTCTATCCTAGGGTTAACTTGCAATAATGAACTACGTATCGAACCTACACTTGTAGGTAAAAAAAGCACTCCGTAAGCAAAAATTAGTAACCATATTGACTGGTAAAGAGGTCGTGCAACGTTGATACCAAAAAATACAAGCGACAGAGCAACAACAACCCCCGGCAGACCAAAGCCAATATAAGTCGAACGCTCAAAAAAACGACTCAAACGACTCGGGAATCGTACAGCCAGTATCGCAACTGGTAGTGCAGATAAAACTGTTACCAAACCCGCTAATAACGCAACGTAAAGCGAATTCATTGCAGGCGTAAAAAGTGGTAGCAGATCTTGGTTATTAAATAGACCTCTAATCAACCAGTTCAATAACACACCAACTGGAACAAATAATCCAATAATTACAGGTAACCCTACAACTCCTAATCCAAGCCATTTCCAAGCCCCAAGATCTATACGAGGCGCAATTCTAACGACACCAACGGTACTGCGGTGATAGGCCCCCTTGCCACGTGTTAAACCTTCACCAATAAGAAGCATGACGGCAATAAAAACGAGAATTATCGAAAGCACAGCGGCCAATGTTCTATCAATTGATGTCTCATATTGAATCATGATCGTCGCAGTAAACGTGTGATAGCGAAGCAATGCAACGCCGCCGAAATCGCTCAAAGTGTATAAAGCCACCAATAACGCCCCTCCCGCAATCGCAGGACGTAACATAGGCAATGTAACCACACGAAAAGTATGTATCGGTCCATAACCCATCGCACGACATGCCTCTTCAAGCGCAGGATCCATTCGGCGCAACGCGCCGCGCACGGTAAGAAGAACGTATGGATAAGTCATAAATACGAGAACAATCGTCGCACCTGCTAGCCCATAAATGTCAGGTAGACGATCAATCCCAAATACCGCAAGCCAACCCTGCAAAATACCCTTTGGTGAATATATCTCAATGACTGTCGTAGCCATAACAAAACTAGGCATCACTAGCGGTAAAACAGATGCCACCGATAAGACACGCCGTAATGGAATATTCGACCTAACAGTAAGCCATGCAACAGGCACCGCAACGCTGACAGAAATAATAGTGACCAAGCCGATAAGTAAAAATGTTCTCGCAAATACCTCAACTGTGCTCGCCCTAAAAATAATTACAGTCCATTCTGAGCCTGAACTCACCGATCGAACAAACAGATACACAACAGGAATCAACGCTGCAATAGTAACGACTGAAGCTAATATCAAAAGAAACGCAGGCGGGTGCTTACCATCCTTAGAAAACCAACCAGATGACATAACTCCGTAGACATTCACTTAGGCACCGTCCGTATTTCATAAATTTTTTCGGTTGGGCACTTACAAATATCTTGTTTTTTGCAAAAGTTAATTGACATAAATACTCAAAATGTTTATTGGATACAGATAATCAGATTAAATAGGTCAAAACTCCCAAAAACAGAAACGATGCCATTTCAGTTTAGGACCACATCAGCCCATCAAAATTTCCTCTAATCCTTTAACTTCAGGCAAGCTGCAGGCGACGATTATTCACGGACTACTACTGTTCGCTAATACATATAATCTGGTTCGTACATAGAAATTCATATTTCAAAGATAAAAAGAATCAATACGATGTACAAACTATATGAAAATTTCACTTAGTCATGTATCTATCATATATCAACAGTGCAATTAATCACTTTACATACACGTTATAAACACGAATGAATCATTTCGTATATACGAAAAACCAGTACACAATACTAGTAAATTTCATCAATCAATTAGCTGCAGTTCTGACCTTGAATACCAATTTTCCCTAGTACACAATGCAACATGACCAAGCAACAAATAAAATTTACACAAACCGTGAAAATAACCAGTTATGAGATTCAAATACCATTAAGTATCAAATTCACCTAATAAAGCTGGAATTTCTGATCGCATCTCGTAATCTCATAAGGTTATTGAAATAATAAATAGCCTTATGCTCCAAAAAAATCATCACACAATAGTTTGCAGATCTTACCGTTCAGTACAGAAAAAAATATGCAATTAATTACATCCCGTATCTGTTTGATTATGTTTTGTGGAGTAGCATTTCTCGTTGCAGTTTCAGCTTCATGTAAAAATGATGGCACGAGCCCACACACACCAAATACAGGCATCCAAGCTGCGGCAACGGCACGACCAACGATAACGCCAGTGCCGACTGCAACTAGTACCCCTAGGCCTAGCCCGACTCCTGGTCCCACGGCGACACCGACTGATACTCCGCTTCCTACTTCAACCCCACCCCCTCCTAAGTCTCATATGTACGAGATGGGAAGATTGTTCGCCGAAATGGGAGTAGATTTTTCCACACTATTCGTTTCAAAAGTTGGAAATAGCCAATGGCCTACAAAAGCCCTTGGATGCCCTGAAACAGGCACCTACTATGACACGGCTGATGCACCGTACCTAGGAACATACTATTTTCTTAGTAACGGGAAAATTGAATGGGAGTACCACGTAGATGCACAAGACACCTATGTAATTCGATGCAGTGAACGCACTTCACCAATGCCATTGGTGAACGTCGCCGAAAAGGCAAATTTGAGAACTACAACCAAACTCAGCCTTATGCGCAGAAATTTCACAGACGACACATTTGAATTTACGGGGCAGATTACCCCAGAGGACAAAGCTAAAATAATACAGATTTTCGACCAACCAGCAAGCATCTCTGATGCTCCACTTTGCGAAACCGTATTTCGTCTCGACTTCGAAACAAATAAAGGAATGCAAGAAATAGAGTTCATATGTGCAGATGACTACCAATCATTTGACATCTACTGGAACGGACTTCACGGCGTAGCTCCTCCCCTTGGTAACATCGTAGGACCATACCTGACAGGCAATCCAGTACCAACCCTTCCAACTGCAAAACCGTAAAAAACACCGGTGATGATAGACGATCTTTCAAAAAAGTTTCTAAAAGCTGGCAAGCTACCTCCAGACTTGCTCTCTAACTTAATTAATAAACTAGAAAATATCGATAATCGAGTACTGCTAGGTCCTGGGATAGGGGAAGACGCAGCCTTCATTTCATTTGGAAGTAAAACCCTGATTGCAAAAGCTGATCCTATCACCTTCGCTACCGACCGAATCGGATGGTACGCTATCCAAGTCAATGCGAATGACATAGCAGTGTCTGGAGGAACTCCAAAATGGTTTTTGGCAACTTTGCTTTTACCAGAAAGCGAACCGGTCTCAACAGCTAAAGATATATTCGGCCAAATAAGTGAAGCTGCATCCGAAATAGGCGTGACAGTGATTGGTGGGCACACAGAAATAACATTTGGATTATCCCGACCGATAATTTGCGGAACAATGCTGGGTGAAAGCGCTCCCTCAGAAACAGTAAAAACATCAACCGCTGCAGTAGGTGATGAAATAATTCTCACTTCAGGCATAGCAATAGAAGGAACAGCGATCATTGCTAGAGAACACGTTGAAAAACTCCGAATATCAGGTTTGACGGAATTTCAAATAAAAAAAGCATCCGCATTCATAGACTCACCAGGTATATCGGTAGTAAATGCTGCTAAAGCGGCTGCATCAACAGGGCTCGTCACATCAATGCATGACCCAACCGAAGGCGGGCTTTCAGGCGCGCTTGTTGAACTGTCCAAAGCATCAAATACAGGTATGGCGATCGATGCAGGACGTGTTCACATTTACCCCGAAACAGAAGCGATCTGCAAAGCGTTGGATTTAGATCCGTGGGGACTTATCGCTTCTGGAGCAGTGCTACTAACTGCAAAACAAGGGAGTTCCAAAAAGATTATTGATCGTTTAAATCAGGATGAACTTAGTGCAGAAATTATTGGCGAGGTCACTAAATCTAGTAACGGGATAACAAGAACTATGAACGGAGTAACCAAGCCAATTCCAGTTTTCGACCGCGATGAAATAGCCCGGATATATTCAGCAGATGCCCCTTTATAAAGAATGATACCGTGATTCTTTATGATC
>DBSW01000157.1:14427-21357 GCA_002306745.1 Dehalococcoidia bacterium UBA1332
AGCGTAGTCCTCCGAAACATAACCAGCTAACGACTGAAACAAACAAAATGACGACTACTCAGGAAATCAGATCCGCAAATGATCTTATCCATAAGGTAAAAACATACCTGCCAAAAGATCGCGTCATCTCAATCGAAAAATCTCTAAATTTCGCTATAAGTGCTCACAATGGACAACGGCGAGAATCTGGAGACCCGTTTGTTGTGCATCCAATCGCTACAGCTTTTCGGCTTGCCGAGATGCGACTCGACACCACCACAATTCAAGCGGCTCTACTCCATGATGTAATCGAGGACTGCGGAATCACTGTATCGATCTTAGAAAAAGAGTTCAGCACCGAAGTAGCCAAGCTAGTTGATGGTGTAACTAAACTGAAGCGCCTAGATATGATTTCTGAGAACAGCGCAATGCTCAAGCAAGCCGCGTCTCCTGAGGCAACAAAAGCCGCCTCTCTCCGAAAAATGCTTGTAGCCATGGCAGAAGACGTTCGAGTCGTTCTTATCAAGTTATCCGATCGAATGCACAACATGGAAACCCTTGGGCATCTACCAGTGCCTAAACAGAAACGGATATCTCGTGAAACTCTAGACATATACTCTCCACTTGCCCATCGTCTTGGTATGTTTGACATCAAATGGCGACTTGAAGATCAGGCTTTTAGGTACCTGATGCCTCGCCAGTACAAATCAATTTCAAAACTAGTAAACCGAAAACGCGCAGAACGAGAAATCTACACTGAAGCCGCAGTTAAAGGAATTAAAGGACCACTAGACAAAGCAAAAATTGAATGCAGGGTGGACGGTAGAGTAAAGCACCTTTACAGCACGTACAACAAACTACAGCGTTATGAACGTATGGGACGAAAATTTGACGAAATCTACGACCTGATCGCTGTACGGGTGATAACCGAAAATGTCAACGATTGCTACGCAGCACTTGGTATCGTGCATTCAAAATGGAGACCTGTTCCCGGGCAATTTGACGACTACATCGCAAGCCCAAAAGAAAACATGTACCAGTCAATTCACACATCGGTACGCGGTCCAGGCAACTACCCTATAGAGGTGCAAATACGAACAGAAAAAATGCACGAGATTGCCGAAGAAGGTGTAGCTTCTCATTGGATTTACAAAGAGGGTGGGGTTGGAAATCCAGAGTCAGATAACTTCGAAAATAAGATGTCATGGCTGCGCCAACTTTTAGAATGGCAACGTGAACTTTCTGGTGACGATGAATACCTAGCCACAGTACGTACGGACATACTTCAAGATCAGGTTTTCGTATACACGCCTAAAGGTGACGTTAAAGATCTTCCTGCAGGAGCAACTCCGATCGATTTCGCATATCGCATTCACACTGATCTCGGACACAACACGGTAGGAGCGATAGTTAACGGCAAACTTACTGCACTAAACGCTCCTCTTAGTAATGGCGACGTTGTAGAAATAAGAAGCGCTCGCATATCACGCGGTCCCAGTCTTGATTGGCTAAACCCTGACCTTGGATACATTATCACCGGAAGTGCAATCACCAAAGTCAAGCAATGGTTCCGTAAACAGGAGAGGGAGACTAACGTTAGGCGCGGGCGAGATTTACTTAAGAAAGAACTCGGTCGACTGGGAATTCCCTACAACGAAAAACAAATCGGAAAAAGCCTAGACTACGAGAATTTCGATGAACTAGCCGAAGCTCTCGGAACAGGTCAGATTTCTGTTGGGCGGGTAGCAGAAACTCTCAGCCCTACACCGGATGAAATATTTACTCATACCGCGACTAAAGGAGTGCCACCTGCTGATCAGACCAAAGGATTAGTTGTAATGGGTGAACCCGGACTACTTACCCGGATTGCCAAGTGCTGTAGCCCAGTTTATGGAGATGAAATTATGGGGTACCTTACGCGTGGACGTGGAGTAACAGTTCACAGGCAAAGCTGTGCGATATTACGTGATACAAATGACGCCGAGCGCCACACACCGGTAGCTTGGGGGCATTATGAGACTACTTACGCTTCAAGATTGCAGATAAAAGCCTTCGACCGCGTTGGACTTATTCGAGACATCACAAATGTAGTTTCTTCTGAAAATGTAAATATTCATTCACTTTCATCTAGCGAAGATGAAAAAACAAATGCGTGTACTGTGTCACTTACGGTGTACACTACAGGGGTTGAGCAATTAAGTAGGCTCTTCTCGCGAGTGGAAACGATCCCGGGTGTCGAAAATGCCTTCCGGGTCAACGAAGCGTCGAGTGTTTAACTCTACGACTTGAAATGTATCGTATTCATCGCATCAGAAAAAATACCAAGGAAAACTAATGCCAGCCGCTAAAACTTTGCGCGCGCAGAACCGCAGAGCAGCCCGCAACCGATCAACGCTTTCGTTCACTAGGAGTCGCGTACGTTCGATTACAAGTGCAATATCTGATGGGGCACAATCTGACGAGTCAGCAGAAGCACTGAAAAAAGCTATATCCGCTTTGGATCGCGCAGTAAGCAAAGGTGTAATACACCGAAACACTGCTGCTCGTAAAAAGTCGAGACTTAATTTGCAGTACAACAAACTATCGAGCTAAGCAGGGATCAACCGTTGACTCATAGTCACGACCACTCCCAATCCAAACAGCAAGACCGAAGAACTGATCAGCATCGGATCGGTTCGTCACATCATCAGAACGAAACACAATTCAACTGGCGCATACACCATCCATTTGAAGGTGTTGATAATCGCGTTGCAGTAGAAGTATCCCCTTGGAGAGGACTCTTACCTCGTTGGAGATTTGTCTTACCTGGGGAGTATAAAGGCAGCCATCGCTGGGGTGTAGGAGCTGCGGGAACAGGCAAGATTAACGAAAACGTAAAACGACCCGCAAAAGATGGTCCAATACAGATGGTTAACGGCCCCCTAGTTATATGGTTCGGAGGTCATGAATCACTTTCACCAGAACAATCAGCATATCTCGTCTTTGAGGGCGAAGCCCCTCACTATATCGCCTTTGGTCAAGCAGACACTGTTGGAGGACCTCCTGGCAACTTGGAAGGAATATCATTCGGCAATGACCACCCAACTCATCCAAACGCTCATTTAGATCCCGGTCACCACCATGACCAACCGAGCGACCATCCTGCCAATCCTCATATAGGACATGAGTACATTAACGAAGGTCATAACCATTAGATTAAATGCCAGAATTGATGCCTCAATAAACCTAATACGATTCAACTGGTTGCAGTCATGATCCAACAAGAAAAGTCAGAAATACGTCGTAGATTTACGTTTTCAACAAACCAAGACTTCGCGAGATACAGAAACTCATCGACAACGTGACACTTTGCATTGACATAAATAACTTAAGGGTGATATTTTTAGAACATTAGTGCGAAACATATGCACTAATCATAATTAGGATAGCCTCCACAAAATAAAGTTTATTCAGGGCAACAAATAGATGAAAAAGCTCTCAGAAAAACAGGAACTAATACTGTCATTCATCCAGGATTTCATCTATGAAAACGATTACCCTCCTACGATCCGTGACATTCAAAATGGTTGCAACATCAGTTCGACCTCTGTCGTTTCTTACAACTTAGATAGATTAAAAGAAAACGGTCACTTGAACCGACATTCAGAAGTTTCGCGCGGGCTTAGCCTTGCGAATCCAAAAGATTCCTTGGGTTGGATTTCTTCGGAATATTCGCATAGTGAAACTACTGAAATTGAAACCGTAGCAGTCCCTTTGCTGGGCACTATCGCGGCAGGTGCCCCTTTCCCTATGCCGGAAAATGACACATGGTCTGATCTTTCCGGTTCTGAACTAATCGATCTACCGCAAGCAATCACGGGTACCGGTGATGGGCTTTATGCACTCAAAGTGCGTGGCGAATCAATGATTGACGCATTAATTTCAGACGGCGATCTTGTAATTATGGAACAGTCAAACTCCGTCAGAAACGGTCAAATGGCTGCAGTCCGCATCAAATCGGACAATACGACAACACTTAAACACTTTTATTCAGAAGGTCGGCGTACCCGCCTAGAACCTGCAAATCCTCAAATGAAAGCAATGACTTTCGAGTCTAATGAAATCGAAGTTCTGAGCCGTGTTGTCGCCGTTTGGCGTTACATGGGTTAATGTTCACCATATCCTGACAATCCACCACAATACCTATACCCTTTGTTAGGTTGACAACGAGTCTGAGCGTATACTTGAGTGAGAGTTGCGTTTATTTCAGCTAATCCCATTTAAAATGGGACAGTTCGGAGCTTTAACTGTGTTCCAGAATTTTGGCATATGGCAAATCGCCCTAATACTAGTGATCGTCTTACTTCTCTTTGGAGTTGGCAAATTACCTCAGGTAGGTAAAGGAATGGGGCAAGCCATCAGTGAATTCAAATCTGCCGTGACAAAGGAAGATAAGTCCGTGTCATCCGGGGAGGACAAAAACGCCGAATCAAAATAGTCTTTGTCCAGTCAGCTAATCTGACTGGAACTATTAATATCTGACATTAAAGACATACCATTGGTCAGCTAGTCGCGGTCGCGCTCAGCTAGCTTTACCAAAAGCATCCCAATTTCGAACAGCAATATCACAGGAATAGCAACTATCACTTGAGATATTGGATCAGTAGGGGTCACCGCAGCCCCAAAAATAAACGCAATAAGAATCATCCAACGTCTTTTTGTTTTCAACCATACTGAAGTCAAAATTCCGATTTTAGCTAGTAGAAACATGACTATCGGAAGCTCAAAAATCGTACCCAGCCAAAATATTATCCCCACAGACATAGAAACTACTGAGGCAGCAGTTATAGTCGGAATTGCAAGATTGCCCTGGAAATACAACATGAAAGCGAACAATCTGGGAATCAGGATGAGATACGCAAATATCGCCCCAATCGCAAATGAAATACCTGCACCTGGTATTAGCAAATAAACATACTTACGTTCATTTGCTTTAAGTCCTGGCCGTAAGAAACGTGACACCTCCCAAAGAAAATAAGGCAGGGCGGCGGTAAGCCCGACCATTACCGAAAGTTTAGCGGCTGCAACCCAGGCTTCAGTAAGAGTCAACTGTACTATGTCACCACCAGCCGCTTCGATTAATTCTCTTGCATCAGCAGTGAAACGGTTGAAGATAAGCTGGAAATTAGCAAGAGCGACAGCGATAAATATACTAGCGACGACCGCGACCCTTAAAAGTCGTCGCTTGATTTCCGTTAGATGCGCCATTACTGGCATCGAGTTATCGTTCACTGAGTCGAGTCATCTTTCCCGTCCACTGATGCAAAACCCTCGGCGTCTTCAGCACAATCATACCTATCAGACTTACTTACAATATCTTGAGATTTCTTTCCCGTCAGGTCTAAATCTGAAATAGCTTCCCGCATCTCTTTATTAATCTGCTGTGTTTTACGGTTTACCTGAAAAGGCTTTGGTGATTGTTGTTCATCGCCTACCGCAGACCTTTTGCTGCTGTTTTCAAGGAGCTGATCGAGCCGCATTTTTTCACCGACTGACTTAACACTATCGTTCATACCATCAAGATCTATTTGTTTGCCCAAATCTTCCATATCAATAGCCTCCGTGATCATCGACTGTAATGCCTGTCTCTGGCGCTTTAAATCTGTGTACATTCTGCGACCTTCTCTAATGCCCTCTAAAAGTCGCTTTGGACCCAAAACGAAAAGAGCTATCGCAGCAATTACCATGACCTCGAAGCCACCTAGACCAAAGATAGTCATAAGCTAGACTCCACGTGATCAACATAGTTCACGTACAAACGTTTTGCTCCCAAATGGCCTTGGCAACTAACGCGTTTTTTCAACTGGAAACCTGATATTTCTAGAAGATTTGCAACAGCACACATAGGCAATCCAACAACGTTCAAATAACAGCCATCGTAACTCTCCACGCCATCAAAAGAAGAGTCTTGTATGCCATATCCACCTGCCTTGTCGAACGGTGCGCCTGTAGAAACGTAAGAAGAAATCAATTCACTATTCAAAATTTTTAAGTTGACTGACGTACGAACATGCGAGGTAAACATAAGACCTTCAGGATTTACAATAGCGACACCAGTAATAACTTCATGGGTCTGCCCACTTAAACGATTCAATATTTTGGACGCTTCTTTCGGTGATTCAGGTTTTCCAAGAATATCTTCTTCAAACAAAACGATCGTATCTGCTCCGAGCACATATTTACGCCCATTAGACGCAGTTACTGCAGAGGCTTTAAATAAAGCCAGTTTCATAACAGCCTTATTGACATCTGCTGTGGTTTGAAGAATTCCGTTTTCGTAAACATGCGAAGGTTGGATGGTCAGTGTAAAACCAGCTTCAGAAAGAATCTTAGCGCGCCTTGGAGAGGCACTGGCTAAAACTAAACTATTTGAGGATGAAATAACCAAAGAAATCAGTCGTATCACTAGCGTAGAGATAACAAACCTAGGGCCTCTACATGTCGTGTCTGCGGGAACATATCTACCGGCCTAACTGTATCGAGCATATAAGTACCGTCATTACAAAGTAAATTAAGATCTCGAGCCATTGCTGAAGGTTCGCATGACACCATCAATACCTTTTTAGGTTTCAGCTTTTTCACTGCGCCAAGAACATCTGGGTGGCAACCTATCCTCGGAGGATCAAGTAATAAAAGATCCACATCTTTGTGCCAATCAGTCAAAACATCCTCGGTTTTGCCTTCAATAAATTCCACATTATCTGCACCGTTCAGGTTTCCAATTGCATCTGCTACAGCTGAAGCCGATTCTTCGATTCCAAACACTTTTTTAACATACGGAGCAATTAACACCGCAAACACGCCAACACCACAGTAAGCGTCAATCATCACCTCTGTGCCTTGTAATTCGAGTAAATCTCTAACCTCGTCTACAGCATGTGAAAGTTGATCAGTGTTGACTTGGAAAAACGA
>DBSW01000205.1:0-4012 GCA_002306745.1 Dehalococcoidia bacterium UBA1332
GGTGTCTTGATGCCTCGTGAGGTTGCTCGATTAACCAAAGAAGCGAGCGAGGCCTGGCCAGAATAAGGATCTGTCGATCAATTGTTAAGAGCCTCTTCGGTGTCTCGGTTTTTGTTTTTTTGTTGTGATCCTTAGAGCGATTCATGATTGATTGTGCTGTATTGTTAAACATTACCTTTGGAGAAGGTTTATGAAAAACGTCGGTCAATTGATCATAAATGGCACGGTCGCTCCTGGTTTCGAGCCTGTTAGATCCTTATATGAGCGTAATATGCGTTATTTATTGGAGAGAAATACTCAATTATGCGTTTATTTTGAGGGCGAGAAGGTCGTCGATCTGTGGGGCTCGGCCATAGGAGACGAGTCGTTCTCGGCGGACTCTCTAGCGAACGCCTTTAGTAGCGGGAAGAGCTTAGAGTCGATAGCCATAGGATCTTTGGTTAGCCAGGGCCTTTTGAGTTACCTCGATAAGGTTGTAGGACATTGGCCAGAGTTTGGTAGGCAAGGCAAAGGGGAGACAACGATTGCGGATCTCCTTCGGCACGAAGGCGGGATGGCTTCTTTTGATGAGGCGATAGAACCAAATGATCTACTGGCGACGAGTTTAAAGAACAATAGAGTCGGTCAGCTGATTGAGAATCATGATCAGAAGTTCAGGCCCTCTGGGAAGCGACGTGAATACCACGCGATTACCCGGGGCTGGATACTCAACGAGGTGTTTCGCCGGGTAGATCCTCAAAATCGGACCATTGGAGAATATTTAAGGCAAGAACTAAGCGAGCCTCTATCAGCTGACGTGGTGATCGGGCTTGAAGAATCTGAGCTAGAAAGAAGGAGCGCGGTGTCTATACCTAAACCATCGAGATGGTTGATAGAAAGTCTGAAACCAAAATTCTTGAATCGAAGAATTGAGCGCAATCTGCTTCAAATGCTCGGGCTCGGATTTGGGTTTGTTCGTTCGGCGCGAGATTCATCGAGACCTACTAGGCAAGCCTTTGCTGGTCAGGAGGGAATGATCGATGCCTTTAATAGCAGGGAAGTAGCGATGGGAGAGACACCGTCAGCAAATACTCATGCGTCTGCTAGGGGTTTAGCAAGATTGGCAGCCATGATGGCCGATAAGGGTAGTTTTGAGGGCAAAGAGTTTATAAGTACGACGGCTTGGGATGCCTTACACGCGGAAGCGACCGAGGCTGATATGGGGTTTATCTCCACACGATTTACGCAAGGTGGTGTCGCTTCATTTAGCCACGTAAGTAATCCATCCTCTGCTCTGGATTCGGGATTAAATAATGGAAGGGAGGGCTTTTTTGGATGGATGGGGTTGGGTGGCTCCCTATTCCAGTGGCACCCAGAGCTTCGGATTGGATTTGGTTATGTTCCGACATCGCTTAATGTGCTGGATATAGTCAATGAACGCGGTAAAAGTTACCAAGCTGAAATGTTGAAGTGTGTCGATAAATTAAAACCATAGGATTTGGTTGGAATCGAGTTCGCGAGATACTTTGACGGGAGTTTTTATGATGTGGGGTTGCAGAGTTGTGTATCAGGAGCCGTCACTCTAATCTGATCACATCGATTTTCCGTTTAAGTGCGAATATCTATGAACAGGAGGTACAGGTTGAAGTTATTTATTGTTGCAAGTTTGCTGGTGGTTAGTGGGCTAACTTATTCTGCACATCACGAGGGAGCTGATGGTTCGAATCCCTTTATTTTAATCGCTAGAGTCCACGTTAAAGAAGGCATGGTAGAACAATACCTGAACGCGGCTCAGACCGTTGATGAGGCTGTCGAGGAAACCGAGCCGGGTATGCTATTCCATAATTTTGATTCAGACCCCAATGATCCTCTGGCCTTTACCTGGACGGAGGTCTATAAAAACAGCGCGGCGTTTTTAGCTCATACATCCAACCCACCAGTTCTTGAGTATGTAGGTCAGCACGGCGAGTTAGGAGACGGTTTCTCGATTGAAATATACGGAAACGTGAGCGAGGCCGTCCTAAAAAACATTGAGGAGCTAGGGTTTCCATTAACTCACTATAAAACAACAAGAGTTGGCTATGTCAGAGAAGAAATTTTTAGATAAATTCGACGACAGTTAGCGCTTAAAAGAGCAACAGCAAAGGGAGGGGCGATGGATTTTGGTGTGCAGGTAAACGTTTATCGAACCGAGTGGTCGGCGGTAAGAGCTTCTGTAGAGGCAATGGAGAAGGGTGACTGGGATAGTGTCTGGTTTGCGGACCACTTCATTCCACCCGGCGGTGGTGGCGACGATGAACAAGAAGCGATGACCGCGTTTGAGGGACTTGCCGCGATAGCAATGGCAGCCGGGATGACCCAAAAGCTGAGGCTAGGTAATCTGGTGTTGGGGAACACTTATCGAAATCCGGCGCATACTGCAAAAATTGCTGGAACCATTGACACCATGAGTGAGGGCCGTTTTACCCTAGCCATTGGCGCAGGCTGGTATCAGCGAGAGCACGAAGCATATGGCTGGGATTTTCCAACGATGAAGGAGCGCCAGGATCGTTTTGAAGAAGCTTGTGAGTTGATTCGCTTGCTGATCAGAAGGAACGAGCCGGTGGACTTTGATGGGGCGTATTATAAGTTGGACAATGCTCAACTCTCTCCGGGTAACTTTGATGATAACAAACCCATCCCTATTATGGTTGGAGGTACCGGACCGAAGCGTACCTTGCGCACGCTAGCCCGCTATGGGGACGTAATGAATCTAGATGGTTGGGCAGGCGGTGGGATGTCTTTAGAGCTCTACAAGAGCAAGGCTGAGATTCTTGAGAGGCACTGTGAAGATTGTGACCGCGATCCTTCTGAGATTCGTCGGACACTTCTGATGCCTTGTTATCTCACTGAGAGCAAGGATCTAATTGATCGTGTGATTAAAAACTTGGGTCCGGGTACTGTGGCAGGCTCCAAGCAATACATCATAGATCGTATAGGAGAATTCCAGAATGCGGGGATTGCTGAGATTATGTTTGGCGGTATTAACTCCGGGGATGTTGAGCGTCTGCAGATTTTTGAACAGGAAATAGTGCGGGCGTTTCGCTAGCAGTTGCTTATCTGGAGAGGTAGAGGAGGTTATCTTTCTTTTAGAGATTATAGTTGGAGACTAATGTTCAAATGAGAGAAGCATATAGTTTTAACAGGTGTGCTGACGTAGGATTAAGTAAAGTCCCGTCCGAGTAATGTAAAAGGAGAAAGCGATGAATCTAAGAGCAGAAGAGAAGAGTAAAAAAATCGGTGAGAGATCTGCATCGGTAAGGACCAAACTTATCAATAGAACCCCTAAGAGTGGTGAGGCGGCTCGGCGAGGACACCCTTCGTTAGCGCAAGAAGTCGTCCAAACCGTCGATATGCCTCATCAGATTTATATCGAGTCCGCTGAGGGTCCTTATTTAACTGATTTGGATGGCAATCAATATATCGATCTGACTTGTGGCTTCGGCCCTAATGTGGTGGGTAATAGAGCGCAGCCAGTCGAAGAGGCCCTTGCGTCACAAATCAAAAAAGGCTGGCACTTTGGTATACCGGGAGCTGAGCAGGCGCGACTTGCTGAATTAATTAAAGAGTCTTCTCCAGCTGTCGATGAGGTAATGTTTTGTAATTCTGGTAGCGAAGCCACCATGTTTGCGTTTCGGGCCGCCAGGGCTCTGACAGGTAAGAGAGTAGTTGCTTTGTTTGATGGCTCTTATCACGGCATTCATGATTATGCTCTGGTTAAGGCTAGTAACAAGAGTGATCGTTCAGAGCCCACCAGTTCGACTCTTGGAGCAGGTATTCCCGAAGAGATTTCGAAAGATTTAATGATGATGCTTCCTTACCGAGACGAGAATGCATATGAACTTATTAGAAAACATAAAGATGATCTAGCATTAGTGGTCATCGAGCCAGTCCAAAGCTCTAACCCTCGGCTCGATAATCAGCAATTTTTAGATGGTCTAAGAGCTGTATGCACTGAGTGTGATGTTCTTCTGATGTTTGACGAAGTTATCAC
>DBSW01000205.1:4396-6059 GCA_002306745.1 Dehalococcoidia bacterium UBA1332
CTTGTGACCTATGGAAAAGCGGCAGGCGGCGGTATGCCTATTGGTGTGGTTGCAGGCTCAAAGCGCGTGATGAATACGTTTTCTGGAGCCGATGACACTCCGACAATCTTTGCAGGAGGAACTTTTAACGGGCATCCTCTAACGATGGCTGCGGGCATCGCGATTTTGGAACATCTTAAGAAAAACCAAGAAGAGATATACCCTTACTTACATGAACAGGGCAATAGGATTGCCTCTGAGATCAACGAGTTTTGTACTTCCAACAACATTCCAGCTCAAATGATGAACGCTGGTTCTATGATGCACCTTATTTTCTCTGGAGAGGAGATTCAGTCCTCCAGAGACATTAGCCACAGTTTGTATAAGGTGGAGAAGGAATTTTATCTTCATTTACTTGGTCACAATGTGATCGTGCCTGGAATTCATTTGGCGTTTATTTCATACGCGCATAAACCGGAGATTGTTGATCAGGTAATAGATGCGTTCAAGAAGTCCTTTGAAGACTTAAGGGAAGATGGTTATCTGTAAGCTGAGCTAAAGGCTTATGGGCTTTGGCAGAAAGTGAGCGGTCTCTGATACGAGAACATTTAGACTGGGATTTAGCTAAAAATAAGGAATCCCACTACTAGGCCAACTATGAACCCTAGAGGTGCGAGGCTAGTGATTCCCATTTTTGCGGCTAGATAACCGTCGAGGCGTCTTTGGACGACGAGAAATTGATCAAATCCAATAAATTGTTCTGACTTAAGGTAGTCCTGTATCTTGTTTTCCATTTGCTCCCCTTGTTCCTTGATACCCGAACTTTAACAAGAAACTAAGAGAGTCTCATTGCTGATCGAGATAAGGCTAATGATTAAGGTGTTCCACTGTCTTCTCTTTTATGTACCACGTTTCTTGATTGATAATGTAGTCACTTACGTACTGGATTTCAGGAAAAATGTAAGAATGAAGCAAAACCGATGAGTGATCTCCAACAAGAATTTGACGAACTTGAGAGAGCAGTTCGGGAAACAATTGGGTTGCTTGAAGAAGTTGAAGGGCAAAAGTACTGGCTCATTATGTTTCGCAGAGCTCTTTTATCGATAGAGGCCAA
This sequence comes from Dehalococcoidia bacterium UBA1332, assembly GCA_002306745.1. Taxonomy (GTDB): domain Bacteria; phylum Chloroflexota; class Dehalococcoidia; order Lucifugimonadales; family Lucifugimonadaceae; genus Lucifugimonas. Next base: position 5,490 of record DBSW01000205.1, read on the forward strand.
GGAGCTGGCAGGAGCAACCTCAGTCCTAAGTTGTTTTGGGGGAGAGGCAACCTTCTCAGATCTGAGGCTTGAGCAGTCTTTTAAAGAAAATGAGTCCTTACATGTCAGAAATCTGAATCTTCGATTGGATCGACTGCGCAGTAAAATGTTTGAATCTGCAAAGCGAATTGCCTCAAGAACGCTTTGGTAGTTTTTCTTTTTTGATCTCCTATGAAACTCTCCGGCTAGTGGGGTGGCTCGTGAATATGAGTGAGCACCGCTGGTCCAGAGTTTAGATTTAATGTTCATAGTTCAGTAAGGCGATACCTGTTCGACAAGATTGGAACGCAGTGCTACGGTCCGACGAATTGATAGTAAAAGAGAAATCTTCATGGCGGAAACGAGATTGAAGATGGCGCTTGTTGGCTGTGGTGGTATTGCCCAAGTGCATTGGCAGGGTATTAAAGAGATCGCGACCCGAGTTGACGTGACGGTGGTGGTCGATACAAACACAGATTCGGCAACAGCTATGGCTCAGCTGACCGGCGCTGAGGCATTCTTTGATCTCGAAGAGGCGCTTAAGAACGGCGA
>DBSW01000079.1 GCA_002306745.1 Dehalococcoidia bacterium UBA1332
AGGTTTAATTTCGCAATGTCAATTCCCGCTAATTCTAGAATTGTGGCTACAGCGTCAACGTTCGAAACGGCTTGGGAAATGCGCTGGTCACCATCGAATTTACCTGGCCAGGATATCTGCAACGGAACGTTTGCTGATTGTTCGTAAAAACACATTTTTCTCCACAGCCCATGTTCACCTAGCATATCTCCATGGTCTGACGTATGAATTATTACTGTATTTTCTGATAAACCTGTTTCTTCAAGGACGTCCATCAAGTGGCCTATTTTGTCATCAAGATATGTGCAGAGTCCAAAATATGCTGCTCTAGCACGAGCGATTTCATCTTCATTCCAACTGCCATCTAATCCGAACATTTTTCTTAGACGTTGAGCTGAAGCTGGTAAATCATTTATGTGTCCAGCCGGAATATTTGGCATATCTACGTTATCTGGGTAATACTTGTAAAAGTACTCGTCCGGTACTATAAATGGGAAATGCGGTGCTATGAAGCCAACGCATAAAGCGAAGGGTTTTTCATGTCTTTCAGCCGCATATAAATAATTGACCGCAGCCTGCGCCATTTCGTCATCGGCCTGGATCATAGGGCTTACACCAGGATTCGCTTCTCTTACTCCGTACCAATCCTCCTCTGCTTCAGGGATTCCGTTAGACCAACGATAATGATCTAACGGTTCTTCGATGTGAGGATCGCGAGATAACTGTTGTTCGAATCCGTGAAGAGGATCTGGGCCGACAAGGTGCATTTTCCCACTGAGCGCAGTGTCATAACCTTCATTTCTTAGCAAATACGGCCAAGTAAGCTTGTCTACTGCCATTGGCTTCGTGTTATCCCATACTTCATTTGTTGAAACGTACTGTCCTGTCATGAACGAAGCGCGAGAAGGAATGCACAACGGCGAGTTGCAGTAATTTGCTTCGAATGTAGCGCCTTGTTTGGCGAGTCGATCCATGTTAGGCGTTTCGACGATCGTATGCCCGTAAGTTGAAGAAAATTGAGCGCCGTGTTCATCAGACATGATCACTAAGAAGTTGGGTTTTGTGTTTGATGTAATTGGAAAAACCTTTCTTTGCGCCGCCGTTGCTATTTTGTGATGGGGTTTTGCTATGGCGCTACGATAGCGCGTGTCACCTCGCTGCCTTTTTGTGTTCCCAACCATTCTGCTGTTTCAAATGCTTTATCGATCTGGTCTAGCGGAAATTCGTGGGAAATGACGCTGGTTAATGGGTACTTATCTGCGGTTCTTTCTAGTAGATCGATTGCATTCGGTATGATCCAAGGATCGTAGTGTTGAATCCCGTAGAAACGAACTTGATTTGAAACCATTGTCGACATATCTATTGAAACAAACGAGTTAGGCGATATGTGTCCGATTTCAAGGTAGATACCTCGCATACGGACCATCTTGAGCCCTTCCTCGACGACTGCGGGAAATCCTACAACCTCAATTACCTTATCCGCGCCGATACCGTTAGTTAGTTCCATCACTCGATCAATTCGAGATTCAGGTGTGTCATATTCATTCAAATCAATAGTGTGCGTTGCTCCGCATTGTATGGCGAGATCTAGACGTGGCTTCTGCCCGTCGATCACGATTACTTTGGATGCACCCAATTCTTTAGCAACCGCAGTGGCGTTTACGCCAAGTCCACCCGCACCTTGAACCACAACGTTATCGCCCAGTTTAACGCCACCTAGATGCATTGCTTCGTACACCTGTGCTAAGGCACAGTTGATCGGCGCTGCCGCCGCATTGCTGATCGTATCCGGGAGTTTGAAGACATAGTTTGGGTTGCGCAGATAGTAGTACTGGGCGAATCCACCGTTACATACCGGCCATTCTTCCAATGGTTTCCTACCTAATCGGAATTTACATGCGCCAAACTCTCCTCGAAGACAGTTGTAGCAGCGAGCACATGGGAAAAAGTACGAAAAGGCTACTCGATCTCCCTCTTTGAGGGGGCGTCGCATGGAGTCAGTACTTACTTTATTTCCCATGGCGGCAACTTCACCCATCATTTCATGCCCAAAAACAAATGGGTCACGTGGAGGTGCATTTTCAGATATGCCGTCCCCCCGCCATATATGTAGGTCAGATCCACAGATACTAGTTGCGCGGACTCGAATTTGTATAGCATCTGCCTCAAGTTCCGGAAGCGGCAATTCGCGCATCTCCCAGCTCTGGTCGGCATCGTGCCAAACAGCAGAAGTTCCCATTTGGGTCATCGTTATCTCCTAAACATAAATACGGTTTAAGCGCAGGAATGTGTATATCAATAAACTTATGGTGAATAATTTATTCTCGACCAATGAAACTAACAACATGATTAACCGTCAATAATTGATGCTCCTAGTGTTAGATATCAGAGTTTAGAATTCTGAGTTAGTTTTTGAAACTAAAGAAAATGAAATCTGAATTAATGATGCATGTATGGTAGGTACTGACGGGAGAGTATGAGTAGAACTAACTGGCGATCCAACGCAGGAACTCAATTTCAAACGGAAAAGCGACCGGCATCCGGGTCAAAGGGTGTGGTTGTTACAAATCATCCCTTAGGTACTGCTGCTGGTTCAGAAATGCTTTTGGCTGGGGGTAATGCAGTCGATGCTGCAGTGGCCTCGCTATTTTCATTAACGGTCGTCGAGCCAATGATGGTAGGAATTTTTGGTGCTGGTCACATGAACGTCCGTCTTGCGGATGGCGAGCAATACGTGATCGATGGCTATTCAACTGCACCAGCAAGTTGCACCGAGACCATGTATACGCCAATAGCTGATTCAGGTCCTGAATATCTTAAATCTGTAGATGATCTGAATTCTATAGGCTCTTTGTCAGTTGGTGTTCCTGGATCGCTTAAAGCATGGGTAGAAGCACTCGAAGCCTGGGGCACCATGTCACTTGCAGAGGTTATGGAGCCAGCAATTCGTTTTGCGACCAGAGGTTTTTTTGCGAGTGAATATCTGCATGAAACAATTGTTCAAATGCAGGACGTGATTCAACGTTTCCCTGAAACAGCAAATACGTACATGCCAGGTGGAAAACCTCTGAGATCTGGAGATCACGTTGACAGATCAGACTATGCCAGAACACTGCGCGGTGTGGTAGAGAATGGCTCTGATTATCTTTATAACGGTACACTCGGAGACATCGTATGTGATTATTTGAGTCGCAACGGCGGCATTATTACCAGAGAAGATCTCGCAAATTACCGCACTGTTTGGCGTAAGCCAGTTCGAGGTGAATATAGAGGTTATGAACTTTTTGGAGCTCCGCCACCTTCAGCCGCAGGAATACACATCGTTGAAATGCTGAATATTCTTGAAGAGTTCGATGTCGCAAATATGGGTTTCGGCACCGCTGACTCAATTCATTTACTTTTAGAGTCTATGAAAAAAGCGTTTGCTGATCGAAACCGATATGCAGGAGATCCTGAGTTCGTTGAAGTACCAGTTGATCGATTAATTTCGAAGCACTATGTTGAAGACTTCATCGATAATTTTGACCCCAATAAAGCATCCTCGGAGATTAATGCTGTTTCAAATGAACCAGATCATACGACGCATGTGACTGTAGCTGATGCTGACGGGAACGTTGTTGCTACTACTCAGACTATCAACGAACTATTTGGTTCAAAAATTACGATTCCTAGCACAGGGATGTTACTTAACAATACACAACAGATGTTTGACCCGCACCCAGGTCAGACTTTGTCGGTGCAGCCGGGAAAACGAGTAACTAGCAGCATGGCTCCAACTATTGTCTTAAGAGACGGTTTTCCTGAATTTGCGATTGGCCTGCCTGGCGGGGTCAGGATATTTACTACAGTATTTCAGGCTATTGTGAACTTAATTGATCATCGTATGTCGATACAGGAGGCAGTAGAGGCCCCTAGGGTTTGGACTCAGGGTCAAGACGTCGAAATAGAAACTGGCGTTCCAACCGTTGTCAGAGAGTCTATAGCCGCAAAGGGACATCGAGTTACACCTGTAACAGCCATCGGTGGCGGTATGAATGTCATACGTTTTGATCCGGGCGGTCAAATGTCTGGTGCTGCTTGTTGGAGGGCTGATGGTCATGTGATTGGAGTTGGAGGGGGATTTGCACGGTCAGGTGTGAGATTTCGACCAAATCTTAATGAATTAGAAAATTCAGGGTCATCGCCAAAGTATGCGAAACATCATAATGACGGACAAGAGGTCTAATTTTGACCAAACATCAACTACGATGTATCGATTGCGCAACGCCCCACGAGCCTTCGATAGCAGATCTTAATTGTCATCATTGTGGTGGATTGTTTTCTGTTGAATATCTTGAATTGCCGAGTTCCAATAAACCACGGTTGCCTATCACTGATATATCACTGATTAATTCCCTTGGTGAAGGTGAAACTCCATTGATTTGTTTGGAGGATACTTGCGAAGAGCTTGGACTTGAATCCTTGTGGGCTAAGCTCGAGTTTATGTCCCCTACAGGATCATTCAAAGATCGAGGCTCAGCGATTCTAACGACTATGGGAAGGGACTTAGGAGTAACGGAATTTGTCGAAGATTCTTCAGGTAATGCTGGTGCGTCTTTATCTGCTTACGCTGCGTCTGCAGGGCTCAAGGCTAATGTGTTCACTCCATCGAACGCAGCTACTGGAAAACTCGATCAAATTCAGATATACGGTGCGACATTACATAAAATTGCAGGTTCTCGACAGGCAGCTACGGATGCTGCAGAGCAGTATGTGGCGGACAACAACTCTATTTACATGTCACATAATTTGAGCCCATATTTTTCCGAAGGGATGAAAGCAGTGAGTTTTGAGGTTGTTGCTTTTCTTGATGACGCGATTGACCATGTCGTATTACCGGTAGGTAACGGATCACTGCTGCTCGGTATGGTGAGAGGCTATCAGGAATTATTTGATAGCGGCGTTATCTCAAGAATTCCAAGTTTCCACGGAGTTCAGGCATTTTCAGTACGACCTGTTGTGGCAGCTTTAAATGGTGAAGCTTGGACTCATCATGACGCACGACCAACAGGTGCCTCTGGGATAGCGGTATCGAAACCTCCAAGACTATCCGAGATACTTGATGCTATACGGTGTACGAACGGAACCGGGGTTACGGTTTCAGAGGACTCTCTGTTAACTTGGCAGTCGAGACTTGCGTCTTCTGAGGGAATATTTGCTGAAAGGACTTCAGTTGGCGCTTTCGCAGGGCTCGAAAAACTGATTGAATCGGGCGTCATTGCCTCGGGTTCTAAGGTTTGTGTTCCGATAACTGGCACGGGATTAAAGGAGCCTCTAGAGACTTAGCTGTTCGCCTGGTTGAATGCTTCTTCCAGCCCATGAATAGCACCTTCGATTACCCAGTCATCGACACAGTAAGATGCACGGAAAAATCCGGGTGTCCCGAAACCTATTCCTGGCACGACCAGCACTAACTTTTTTTGTAGCTGTGCTACGAAATGTTCGTCATCACTTATTGGAGTTTTCGGAAATAGGTAGAAAGCACCATCCGGTTCGACACACTCATATCCGATTTTTTTTAATGATTTAAAAAGTAGATCTCGCTTTGCTCGATAGATGTTGATGTCAACGGTCGCTTGTTGGATACCGGCAACTACCCTCTGCATTAGGGCGGGGGCATTCACAAACCCGAGCGTACGAAGCGAAAAATTTAGAGCGTCGAGGAGATCAGTTTTATCTGGGTCATTGGGATTAACAGCGATGTATCCAATTCGTTCACCAGCTAGACCAAGGTCTTTTGAATGTGATGTTGCGACGATTGATCGTGGGTGATGATTGAAAATGAATGGGTAGGGCGCATCAGTGTAGATTAGTTTTCGGTAAGGCTCATCTGAAATTAGATAAATCTGAGTGCCATAGGTCTCTTCCGCTTTTCTTATGGTTTGGCAGATTTCAGCTATCGATGACTCCGGATATATAACCCCTGTAGGGTTGTTAGGAGAGTTGATTATGACTGCCCGCGTTGACGGTCCTATTGCTGATTCTAGTGATCCGATGTCAGGAATCCAGTTTTTATCGCAAACTGCGTACTTTGGCACTCCGGTTTGGTGTTCGATATAGAAAACATACTCAGCAAAGAATGGTGCGATTAGTACTACTTCATCTTCTTGGTCAAGAATTGATCTGAGAATGGTATTTAACGCGCCGGCGGCACCAACTGTCATCAAAATTTCTGTGCCTGAGAAGGCGACGCCAGATTCTTCAGCTAAAACCTTAGCTACCTTGGCGCGCACTTCTGGAAATCCCCCATTGGGCATATAACGGTGAAATCCTGGAGAATTATCGTTAAGAAGTCGGCTTAACTCAGCCTTAAATTCGGGTGGTGGTTCTAGTAGTGGATTGCCTAAAGATAGATCGAAAACATTCTCAGGTCCATGTATTTTTCGGAGTTCGATTCCTTCTTCAAACATTCGACGGATCCAAGAGCTGTTATTCATCTGTTCTCGAACTTTTCGAGAGATCGCCATCCTAATTTCCTTTTTATGGTTGACTAATTGATCCTGAACGATCACTCAGTTTATCCATTATCTATTTTTCAGTTTCTTGGTTCATATTTTTATTTTTTTGGTCGCTCCATCAGATTTTTCGATCTCCTTAGCCTTTTTTTCGCCTAGTTTCAAGAAATCTTTCAAGAATTTCGGCCCCCCAGAGTAAGGATTGTCAACAACGTAAGTGCCTGCGATTTTGTCATGCCATCCTTGCCGCTTTTGATCCAGTATCAGCCACAGAATTCCAACTCCAAATGATAAATATGACACCAGTTTTCCTATCATTTCCCTTGGAATTGCAGCTGGCCCCGGTGTTCTTCCATCTGAATCAACTACAACGATTCCCGCCACCCATTTTCCGGGCGTGCGCCCCCATATGATGGTTGGCACGATGAAATATCCAAGGAAAAAGACGATGTCTTGTGGGGCAGCTTTTTCGTTGAATAAGTTTCCGTTCGCAAGGGGAGCAACACTGTAAATAACCATCATTATCAGCCCAAGGTCTATAGTGAATGCATACAGGCGGCGTAACGGTCCTGCAAACACCATCGGGTATATAGTCGGTTCATCACGCTTTGTTCGTCTTTTGATAGCGTTTGACCGAAGATTCATCTTGGGCTGTAGTTCTTTTTTCTGACGGGCAGTAGAACTTCTCTGACGGGGGTTGCGGCGTTTTTTTGTTGAAGAGGGCATATCTACCCAATATTACTTTGCATTAGTCGTTACGGTCTTGCGAACTCGAATTAGAATCGGGTCTGGATTGAGTATTTCGATTCGTTATTCGGGTTGCTGTAGTTAACTGACATTACAGGAGATTTCATATGGCAGGCAGGCTTGAAGGAAAGATAGCGCATATTACTGGCGGTGGATCAGGTTTGGGTGATGCTATGGGGCATCTGTTTGCAAATGAAGGGGCGAGAGTAGCCGTATCGGATCTTAAACTTTCATCTGCTGAACGGGTGACTAAGTCTGTTATTTCTAGTGGCGGTGATGCTATTGCTCTTGCAGGGGATGTGTCAAAACGAGATGAATGTGAACGACTGGTAGGTGAAACCGTAGATAAGTTAGGTGGTTTTGACATTCTGATAAACAGTGCAGGTGTCACTCCTAGGTACGCTCCAAAGGACTGGGACTTTGAAAGAACTTGGGACTTTGTAGTAAGTATTAATTTAAAGGGCACAATGTTGATGTCCAAGTTTGCGGTAGATCAGATGCGAAAGCAGGGTAGCGGTTCTATTGTCAACCTTGCTTCTATAATTGGACTTGTCGGATACGCTCAAGGTATCAGTGATGGATTCAATCCCTATCCTCATACAAAAGGAGGAGTGGTTCAAATGACCCGTGACATGGGAGTTGCATTGGCTAGGGAGGGAATCAGAGTTAATTCGCTTTGTCCTGGATTTACTTATACTCCTTTAGTGCAAACTCTGGTTGATGATAGCGATACACACGAGAGACTCAAATCACTTCATCCGATGGGGCGTCTAGGAAATCCGGATGAGATTGCAAATGCAGCGTTGTTTTTAGCTTCGGATGAATCGTCTTTCATAACGGGTGTTAATTTGCCTGTCGATGGTGGCTACACTGCGCAATAACATGGCGCTAAAAAATTGATTCGGGATCCACTACAGATAGTATGTTGCGGCCCTCCACTGCTCTATCTAGGTTTGCTAACGCAAATATAGCGGCTCGCTCGTTGCCTTCACCGGTCCCCCCGGCCCAATGTGGAGTGACTACAGCATTAGGCATAGTTAGTAGTGGGTTATTGGGATCTGGGGGCTCTTTGTCTAGAACATCAAGCCCCGCGCCAGCGATTTCTCCACTCTGTAAAGCGTGGATTAGGTCTAACTCGTTATGGACAGGACCGCGGCATGTATTGATAAATATTGCGGTGTTTTTCATTACTTTAAATTCATGGGACCCGATCATTCCACGCGTTGTGCTGTTAAGCGGCAC
>DBSW01000207.1 GCA_002306745.1 Dehalococcoidia bacterium UBA1332
GTTGAAATTTCAGACTATGGTCAAGTGATATCAGCCATGGATGGGTGCGATGCAGTTATTTCCCTCGCATCAAGACCCAGCGCCGCACATTATGTTGAAGAAGACGTTGTTCGAACCAACACTATGTCGATGTGGAATGTTTGTAGAGCTGCTGAACAGTTGAAGGTCAAGCGGGTAGCACTTGGCTCATCGTATAACGCCGTTGGAGCTATGGGAACGGCCGCAAGATGGGAACCAAAAGAGGTTAAACCGCCGGAATATTTTCCTCTTGATCAAAATGTATACACTCGCTCGGAGGATCCTTACTCAATAGCAAAATGGCTTGGCGAGGAGATTGGTGAGGCGTTTTCTCGGCGATCGCCTTGGATGGCCATTGCTAGCATGCGGTTTAACGGTATGTGGGACGATGTATATTTCACACACCTCCAAGCAAATCCAATTACTGATCCCTGGATTCGTTGTCAGGGGTTTTGGACATATCTTCATATCCGAGATGCTGCACGTGCGTGTGTTCAGGCAGTAGTAAATGAGGATTGGAACGGTCACCATAGATTTTTTCTTAATGCCAAAGACACCATGCTGAACATACCGACCATGGAAGCCATTAAGACCGTCTATCCAGATGTGCCGGTAAAAAAGGCGTTTCAGGAATTCGAAGCTCCTATTTCCGTACAGAACGTGACTGATGTAATTGGTTGGGAGCCTCTTTATTCCTGGCGAGATGAACAGTTTACTTCGTACTAATTTCTGTTAATAGAGCTATAGAAGCTTGAATAACACTGGCTAATATCGATGCAACGCCCTCCAAATCAATCTGAAAATAATGACGAGATACATGAACACGATCTCATAGACAAAGTCCATGGTCCATCCCAAAGTGATATCGAGAGATCTTGGGAGGGATATGACGATTACAGTGCTGGGCAGAAATCTGGTGGAATGATATGGAAGGTCACGATAGGAATCGTCTCATTGGTCATCCTTGCTTCTATGACTATCGGAATCATAGGGCCACTGGTTGGAGGTTCCATAACTAGTGATTCCTCTATCCCAAGACGAGTAAATGCTGATGTAGTACGGGTGATCGATGGAAGTACTATAGTGGTGGATTATGGGGACGGAGAAAGAGTCGTCCGTATGATTGGTGTTGTTACACCTCCTTACGGCAATCCACTCCACCAACTCGTTCCGCAAGTAACTGAAAACTGGCTAAGCGGGATGGAAGTGACGTTGGAATCAGATCAAACAGATTCTGACATACAAGGAAGGCTTCTGCGCTACGTTTATCTAGACAACATCATGATTAATGCCGCTTTGATTTTGAACGGACTTGGTACAGCATCCACTGAGTCATCGAATCATCGTCACCAAGGATATCTCGCTGAAATGGAACGTCAGGCTAGAGATGCCGGTGCAGGAATCTGGGATGAAGCCTTTCACAGTGATCCTGATGAGGAACCTCAAACGAGGTTCTTGAAATTATTTCAACTAAAAATTGTATCTAGTTGACTAACTCCGAACCTTCAAAGTTTTCAATGCCTAATAATCGCTTTAAGCAAGTAATTTCAAATCACTCATACAGGCGTCTTTGGGGCATCGGGATTGTTTCTTCAACTATGCGTTGGATGGAAACTGTTGCTATTGGCATCTTTGTTTTCGAGTTGACGGGATCTCCTTTTTGGGTCGCTCTGGTCGGATTCCTTCGTATGCTTCCAAGCTTTTTGCTTGGACCTATGATTGGATTAATTTCTGATCGCGTGAATCGAAAAAAAATGATTGGTGTTACCTTCGGGATATTGGCCGCTGTGTATGCTGTTATGGCTTTTTTGCTCGTAAGTGATCAGATTGAACTTTGGCATGTTTGCTTGGTCGCAACCGTGGCCGGAATAATGTGGGCGACGGACTTTCCGGTCAGGCGCGCCATGATTGGTGATGCCGTAGGTGAGAGCGGCATATCTACAGCTATCGGAATCGATCAGGCTAGTGGCAATTTTGCCCGTGTAATTGGTCCGCTTGGCGCAGGAGCTTTTCTGGCATCTATCGGGGTTGAAGCTGCTTACATTACGGGAGCAGTTTTGTTCAGTCTCGGGTCGATATTGGCGTTTTCGTTACCGAGTTCGAAGGTCGCAAATCAGATAGCTTCTAATTCTGCCGGATACTTTGCGAACCTATCAGAGGGCTTGAAGCATGTTAAGGCCGACACAATAATTGTTGTAACACTGATAATCACGGTGGTCATGAACATCTTTGGGTTCCCTTATCAACATATGGTGCCTGTGATTGGTGCAGAGACCTTAAAAGTTGGTCCACTGTTAATTGGGGTGCTGCTTGCTGTAGAGGGAGTTGGAGCAACGCTGGGATCTTTATTGATCGCATTATCTGCTCAGCCGCGTAGGTATACAAAAATCTATTCAATAGGTTCTGTTTTGTTTTTAACAGCAATATTACTTTTTTCATTATCTCCTTCCTTTTTAATTGCATTACCAATTCTATTAATAGGTGGTTTTTCTATGTCAGGTTTTGCAACTATGCAGAGTGTAATCGTGATTACTTCGACACCAGCTGAGATTCGTGGCCGAGTGTTAGGAGTGCTGGCTTCTTCCGTTGGAACAGGGCCTTTTGGTGCACTGCTGGTTGGTGTTTTGGCAACATGGTGGGGTGCAAATAATGCAGTCACTGCGATAGCTGTCGCTGGATTAACATTTACTTTGATTGCATTAGTTGTTTGGCCGTCATATTTCAGAAGTACGGTCACTGAGCGAACTATTAGAACGACTGATAACTAATCCTCTTTATAGTTAAAGAAAAAAATATTGACAGGACGATAAGTAAAATTACAAAAGTGATTTAACGTTGATTTGAAAATCTATTTTTGTGTAAGGCGGGAACAAATTTACTCTCTGGTTGCGCTTGATATTGACGGGACAATGATCGGTCAAGACCGAATTGTTTCCAATGAATTAAAAGTGGCATTGAACCGCATTCAATCACTTGGTGCAACCGTTTCGATTGCCACCGGTAGAACTTTGGCACCATCCCTCCGCGTTTCACATGAATCTGGGACGAATGGTCCGGTTATATGTTTTCAGGGAGCAATGACTTTTGACCAGAAATCTAATCGACCGATACGCCATGAGACGTTAGGGCGGCACCAAACTGAAGTTGCTGTATCGCTAATGTCCAAAGTCGTTCCTGAATTGATGATGTTTTTGGATAATGATGTATGGGTAGAAAAACGATCAGATTGGACCGATGGGTATAGTCAGCGAATGGGTATAGAGATTCGTGATTCTGAATCATTATTGGCGATGTCTGATCGGCGCCCCACGGCCATTGTTGGTGTTGGTGATCCTTCAATTGTCGAGCCAATGGTTGCGGATCTGAGCGATAAATTGGATGGTATTGCATTAGTCACACACTCTCTCCCTATGTTTTGTGAAGTAGAAGCTCTTGGCGCCGGTAAAGACAAGGCATTGGAACACCTTGCGTCTTGTATGAAAATCGATTCTGAGCATGTGATAGCGGTTGGCGATGGTAAAGGTGATGAGTCTATGATCAAATGGGCAGGTCTTGGTGTAGCTGTAAAAAACGGTCACCCTGATGCTGTTTCTGCGGCACAACATACTATCGATGAACCCGAAAAATTTGGGCTGGTAAATTTCTTAAATGAACTTGCTGATCAAGGACACTTCTCTGCGGATGGTCATAAATATGGAGTTTGTCGAGATGTTTGATTTAACCGAAATAAAATATGCAGTTAAGTTGAATTGATATGAAAGACATAATTGTCTTTGGCGGACTCAACATGGATCTTATAGTGGACACGCCTCGTTTGGCGGGACCTGGTGAAACGTCGGAGGGAACGAGGTTCTACACTACTCCTGGTGGTAAAGGCGGTAATCAGGCTGTTGCTGCAGCTAGACTTGCTGAAAGTCCTGGTTCTGTGAGAATGGTTGGACGCATTGGTGATGACGGTTTTGGTATAGAGATGGTCCAGTTTATGCGCGATGAAGGCATTGATACATCATTACTCCTACCTACAAAGGGTGTCGCCTCTGGCGTGGCTGTAATATTTATATTGCCTGATGGAGAAAATCATGTGAACCCTGTATACGGCGCAAACGCTTTATGCGATTCAAAACAGGCAGATGATGTAACTAGTATTCTTTCAAATGCGGGTGTACTTCTTTGTCAACAAGAAGTGCCTCTAGAGGCGACTAAAAAAGCAATCGATGCCGCCGCCGCCGTAGGTGTGACTGTAATATTGGATCCTGCACCTGTCCGGGTTGTGCCAAAAGGTTTTTACGATTCCGTGACTATACTTACTCCAAATCAAGTTGAAGCATCATCGATGGCAGACGTAGAAATTATCGATTACGTCACAGCTAAGGCTGCAGCCCTGAAGATACGAGACGACATTGGTATCGAAACTGTTGTGATCACACTTGGAGATCAAGGCGCTTGGGTTGAGGGAGAAGGAATTTCTGAGTTACTGACTCCCTTCCAGGTAGATGTCGTCGCAACTGTAGCTGCAGGTGATGCTTTCAACGGGGGGCTAGGTGTCGGTCTTGCGTCTGGCATGAACCTTCTAGATGCAGCGCGGCTAGGTATGGCATCTGGTGCTCTTTGTGTGAGCAAGTCCGGCGCACAAGATGCCATGGCGACAAGACAGGAAGCTGAAGCATTGTTGTCTCGTTACAGCTAGTAATAACCTAAATTCGTGGTGGCTCTCCAGTTATCGCATCCAAGGTGGATATACCTGCAGTTTTCATAAGCCGTATAAGTCTTTTATTAATTCTTGCCGGGAGTCCGGGTCCTTCGTAAATGAATGATGTGTAAAGCTGAACCGCTGATGCTCCAATAGCAAGTAGTTTCCATACATGCTCAGCGGATGAAACGCCGCCGCACGCGATGATTGATACATTGTCCTGAACTTGTGCCTGTATGTCCGCGATCATTAGTTCTGTGTGCTCAAATAAAGGTGCACCGCTTAG
>DBSW01000175.1 GCA_002306745.1 Dehalococcoidia bacterium UBA1332
CGTCAGGAGCGTTTGCCACTCTTGACCATCCTTACTTTAGTCCCATCTTCGAGAACTTTTTGACCAGTTCGACCAGCTTTTCCAGTCTCTGGATCGATCAGCATTACATTTGAAAGAGAAATCGGAGCCTCTCCCTGCACCATTCCCGTCTGCGCAATACCAGGTTGCGCTTTAACATGCCGCGTAACAATATTAACGCCTTCTACAACAACCCTATTGTCTGAAAGAAGGACACGTATAACGGCACCGCGTTTACCTTTATCTTTTCCGGATATTACGAGAACTTGATCATCTCGTTTTATTCGTGCCTGAGCCATTCGCTACAAAACCTCCGGTGCCAATGAGACTATTCGCATAAATTGCTTGTTTCGCAATTCACGAGCTACCGGTCCGAAAATTCGAGTACCACGTGGGTTTTCATCATCACCGATAATCACACAAGCATTATCGTCAAATCGGATATATGAACCATCTGGTCGTCGAACCTCTTTAGATGTTCGAACAATCACAGCCCTAACAACCTGATGCATCCGTACAGTGCCACCAGGCTGCGCTTCTTTAACTGTGCATGTAATCACATCACCTAAACTAGCATATCGCCGCGCACTTCCACCAACAACGTTGATACAAAGCACCTCACGCGCACCAGAATTATCGGCGACTTTAAGCCGTGTTTCTCGCTGAATCACTTGAATTATTCCTCAGCCTTTGCAGAATTCGCCACACCAGAAAGTTCGGCCTCACCAACAATGTCGGCGGGCTGAATGTCAGCAACATCGACCTTTTCGAGGATGTCCACTAAACGCCATCGCTTAGTCTTCGATATAGGACGACTTTCTTCAATTAAAACGCGATCGCCAACGCTTGCATCGTTATTCTCATCGTGAACGACGAATTTAGTTAACTTACGACGAGCCTTTTTATATATACGGTCACGTTGGAGCCAAGATACACCGACCACAAGGCTCTTATCGTTTCTGTCTTTCAGAACAGTACCGGTTTGCTGTTTACGCGCCAAACTACTCTCCCTCTACCTTTACTGCGTTCAATTCAGCAGTAATCTTTCGCTCTTGCATAACAGTATTTATGCGAGCGATAGTTTTTCGGGTGTTACCTAGTTCGTTAGTGTTGGTCAATTGCATCGTCGCCTTTCGAAACCGCAAGTTCATCAAGGCGCGCTGTTGATCGAGCAACTCTCTAGAGAGTTCGGCATCATTCAATTGTCGTACTTCACTAATCTGCATAATCTGTAAACTCTAGTATAGAATTCTCGGCTTTAGCGGGAATAACTCCCACGCGATTAAAATTCCTCGTTGCGTGCAACAATTCTGGTTGGAATGTTTAGTTTGTGAGCAGCCCTTCGTAAGGCTTCTCGCGCTGCATCTTCGGGCACATCAGCAATTTCATATAACATTCTGCCGCGCCGGACTACCGCAACCCAACGATCCACAGCGCCCTTACCACCACCCATTCGGGTTTCTGCTGGTCGCGAGCTAACTGGCTTGTCTGGGAATAATCTAACCCAGAGTTGTCCGCCACGTTTTACGTAACCGGTTATCGCACGTCGAGCAGCTTCGATTTCACGAGCAGAAACCCAACCTGGTTCTTCTGCCTTCAAACCGAATTCTCCATACACCATCGTAGACCCTTTAGTGCGTATACCACCCATCTTGCCACGATGTTCTTTTCTAAATTTTGTTCTCTTTGGTTGAAGCACGCTTACCCCCCACCCTCAGCCGATCCAGATGAATCCTGAGCTGGCGAAGAATTTCCGACATCAGATGAATTGTTCTGGTTTTCCTGTGCGGCTCCAAGTGAAAGACGCGACTGTGCACGAGCTCGCAAGTTTTCAGCGGATGGAATCATGTCTCCAGTGTAGATCCACACCTTTATACCTATAACACCAAAGGTCGTCTTTGCTTCAGAAACAGCAAAATCGATCTGGGCCCTCAAAGTGTGCAGAGGGGTTCGACCTTCTTTCTGCTTGTCAGTTCGTGCAATTTCAGCTCCACCAAGTCGGCCAGAAACTACAACTTTTATCCCAAGTGCTCCTGATTGCATTGTACGTTGCATAGCCAATCGTACTGCACGCCTATAGGCAACCCGCCGTTCCAATTGTTCGGCGATCGATTGACCCACAAGTGTTGCATCAAGCTCTGGTTGACGAATCTCTTGAATATTTAATCGAGAACGCTTTTCAGTAAGCTTCTCAAGGTCACCTCTGAGATCGTCAACGCGTGTTCCACCACGACCAATAATGATTCCCGGACGAGCCGTATTGATCGTAACGACCAGGTCTTGGGCACCTCTCTCAATCTCTACCCTAGAGATCGCGCCTGAATCAGCATAGCGACCATTAATTAAATCGCGAATTTTCTGGTCCTCTTCAGTTAAGCGCCTATAGTCGGAGCTCTTTGCAGCGAACCAATGTGCCCGCCAATCTTGGACCCCACCGAGTCGGAACCCGATCGGATGTGTCTTTTGACCCATATCTAGTTTCTTACCTCGTCGACTTCAATAGTTATATGACTAGTTGGCCTATCAAAAGCCCCCACTCTACCCCTAGCCTTGGGTCGGTAACGTCGAATCCAAGTTCCTTTGTCTGCTGTGATTCGGGTAATTTTCAGATCATCTATGGACTGAAGATCATTGTTTTCAGCGTTAGCAGCTGCAGATCTAAGAATTTTCAAGATTTCAGCCGCTGCAGGACTCGCCATATACCTAAGCATTGGCAGTGCTTCCTTAACCATCTTCCCGCGTATTTGATCCATTACAAGTCGAAGCTTGTAATCAGAAATACCTACGTTTTTTGTTCTTGCAATCGCCATAGCTAACCAGTCGTCCTATCGGATCTTCCGATGTGTCCGCGAAAGGTACGAGTCGGCGCAAACTCGCCGAGCCTGTGTCCTACCATATTTTCAGTAATCAGAACCGGAACGAAACGACGACCGTCATGAATCGCAATCGTAAGACCAACCATCTCGGGCATGATCATTGATGCACGCGCCCAAGTCTGGATGACATTTCTTGACCCAGAATTCTGAGCGGAAACCACCTTGTTCATCAGTTTTGGGTCAACGTATGGACCCTTTTTGATTGATCGTGACATTTTTTGCTATATTCACCGCGAAATACTTATCAGATTTAGCGGTCATACCTCCGTCGCAGGATAAATTTATCTGTTCTCTTGTTTCGGCGTGTACGTTTACCAAGAGCTGGCTTACCCCATGGAGTTTTAGGGCCAGGCATACCAATACCTGCACGACCCTCACCACCACCATGTGGGTGAGCTGCTGGACTCATTACAGACCCACGCACCGATGGACGACGACCTCGCTGGCGACTCCGACCTGCCTTTCCAAGTTTTTCGTTCTTGTGATCGAGATTTGACACTTGACCAACAGTCGCGGAACAAGCGCTCAAAAGACGTCTCATTTCGCCTGAAGGCAAACGAAGTAAGGTATAACCACCCTCATGAGCCATCACTTGCGCGACTGCACCTGCGCTCTTCACCATCTGTCCGCCCTTACCCGGGGTAACTTCAACATTATGAACAAGTGTACCCGTTGGCAACGAGCCGAGCGATCTACTATTACCAGTAGCCACGGAAACACCATCTCCGCTAGATACCTTGTCACCAACATTTATACCATCGGGGGCGACTATGTATCTTTTGACTCCATCTTCATATTCCACTAAGGCTATCCGAGCTGTACGGTTTGGATCGTACTCAATCGTCTTTATAACCGCTGTTCCCTGTTTATCGCGCCTGAAATCAACAACCCTATAGCGACGCTTATGCCCACCACCGCGATGTCTGACGGTTATCCGACCACGATTGTTTCTGCCACCTTTTTTATTTAGGGGTGCAATCAAACTTTTTTCAGGTTTGCCTGTCGTGATGTCATTAAAGTCGTCTGTGACGGTATCACGGCGTCCTGGGGAGGTTGGCTTATATTCATTAAGTCCCATTTACTACGCCCCCTCAAACAATTGAATAGAATCACCGGACTGAAGCAAAACAATTGCCTTTTTCCAATCAGGTTGCTTAGAGGGTCTACGTCCATAACGTTTAACTTTGCCAGGTACAGTCATAGTGTTGACTTTGACTACCTTCACGTTAAATGCCCACTCAACAGCTTTAGCAATATCATGCTTACTAGCACTGGGATCAACTTCAAATACATAACGACCTTGTTCACTTTGGATCGTGCTTTTTTCGGTAACGACAGGACGACGCAGTACTTTAGCGAGGCTCACTATTCTTTACCTCCATCCGACCAAATACTATCTATGGTCTGTAATGCGTCCTTGGTGACAATAAGGTTCGGAACCCTCACAGTTTCCAAAGGATTCATCAATGATGCTGCCTGAACTTCAACATCAGGTAGGTTGTTAGTTGATTTAACCACGTTATGATCCGTGGAAGCGGTGACAATAAGTGTCCTACCTTGCAATTTGAAAGTATCTACTAAACTGGTTATAACACTACTTTGTGGACCTTCTAGCTTCAAAGAGTCGATTACTGTCACAGACTGATCTCGCAGCTTATCTGACAGAGCGACTCTCAGTGCTTGCCGGCGCATCTTTTTAGGTATCCGTTGTCTGTGACTTCGTGGATGCGGACCGTGAGCTACCCCACCGCCAATTCTTATTGAAGAACGCCGACTACCTTGCCGGGATGCACCTGATCCTTTCTGAGGACGAAGCTTTCTACCAGAAAAACTAACTTCTGCCCGTGTCTGTGTATCTTGAGTCCCGCGCCTTTGATTCGCTTGTTGCGCTACCACAACCTGATGCAGTAGCGCATCATTACTTCCTGCACTCCAGACCTGATCACTAACTTCAACAGATCCCACCACTTTTCCTGTGTTGTTTTTTATTTGCAGATCCATTTAATTGCCCTGCTTCTCGATACGAACAAGTCCATTTTTGGCGCCAGGCACAGAACCCTTAACAAGGACCACATTCTTATCCACATCGGCAGCAACTACCTTGAGTCCTTTCACTGTGATTCGGTCGACTCCGTAGTGACCACCCATTCGTGTGCCAGGCCATACACGCCCCGGTGACGAACCAGCACCGATTGAACCCGGCGCTCGATGCCTATCGGACTGCCCATGGGTTTTTGGTCCGCCACGGAAGTTATAGCGCCTGACGACACCAGCAAAACCGCGCCCCTTAGAGGTTCCAACCACTTTAACCAGATCTCCTGCTTCAAAAACATCAGCCTTAAGTTCTTGACCAACTTCGAACTTAGACAGATCATCTACATCAAATTCTTGAAGTTGAGCGAAATTACCACCCGATCTAGATTGATGTCCAGCGTCCGCACGGTTCAACTTGTTTGCACGACCAAATCCAACCTGAACAGCTTCATAGCCATCCCTAGCCTCTGTCTTCACCTGAGTAACGGTGCAAGGCCCAACCTCAACCACCGTAACTGGCTCTGCAGTTCCGTCATCATGATAGTAGGTTGTCATTCCGATCTTTCGACCGAGAAGTCCAGCAATAGTCATTTCGTTTACTTACTTATTTTTTAACTTTAGTTACTTGTTCTACAGCTTGATTGCGATATCTACACCAGCGGGCACGTTGAGTCGAGTCAAAGAATCAATTGTCTTGGAACTTGGCTCAAGAATGTCAATAAGTCGCTTATGGACTCGTAATTCAAAGTACTCACGCGAATCCTTATGGACGTGAGGTCCTCGAATCACAGCAAACCGTCGCTTCGCGGTCGGTAAAGGGACCGGACCGGCTGTTTGAGCACCAGTCCGCTCAGCAGTTTCCATAATCTGTTGAGCCGATATGTCCAACACTCTATGATCGAACGCTTTAAGCACTATTCTTATTTTTTGCCCTGCCATTTACTAGTTCCCTGTAACTTTCTCTGCAACATTTTTGGGCACTGCGGAATAGTGATCCAACTCCATTGCAAAACTAGCTCGACCGGTAGTAATTGACCGAACATGTGTTGCGTACTGAAAAGTCTCAGCTAGAGGTATAAAAGCATTGATCACTTGAGCCTCCCCACGAGCCTCCATGTTCTGAACCTGTGCCCTTCGAGAGTTCAAGTCGCCAAGAACATCACCGAGGAATTCAGAGGGGGTGACTACTTCAATTTTCATAATTGGCTCAAGAAGAGATGGTTTACCCTTTTGCATCGCAGATTTGAACGCCATAGAAGCCGCCACCTTAAATGCCATCTCAGAGGAGTCGACGTCATGGTGTGAACCGTCGACAAGAATTGCCTTCATGTCTACAACTGGATAGCCAGCAATTACACCAGATTGAGCTGCTTCACGAAAACCTTGTTCTATCGGGCGGAAGTATTCACGCGGGAGCGTCGATCCAGTAATTTCAGATTCGAAGAGCAAACCTTCACCAGGTCCTGCTGGTTCCAAGCGTAGCGTGCAATCACCATACTGTCCATGTCCACCGGTTTGCCTAACTAACTTACCTTGTGCTGTTGCTGGCTGCGTAACCGTTTCACGATAAGCAACACGCGGAGCACCAACTGTCGCATCAACATTAAACTCACGACGCATTCGTTCAACAATCACATCAAGATGTAGTTCGCCCATTCCAGCAAGAATGACCTGCCCACTCTCTTCATCACTTGACACCGTTAAAGTCGGATCTTCGTCTGCAAGACGAACCAAAGCCGTTGACATTTTTTCCTGATCAGTTCGCGTCTTAGGCTCAACAGCTACAGATAAAACGGGCTCAGGAAACGAGATCTGCTCAAGCGAAATTTGATTGTCTTGCGGACATAGGGTTTGTCCGGTTACCGTGTCTTTCAAACCTATAGCAGCAACAATTTCACCCGGACCCGCCGATTGCTTCTCTTCTCGAGAGTCGGCATGCATCACCATCAAACGACCTACTCGCTCTCTTGAACGAGCAGCGGAATTATAGATATTAGTTCCAGCTTCAAGAGTCCCAGAATAAACGCGCAGATATACGAGTCGTCCTACATGAGGATCAGTTACGACCTTAAATGCCAAGGCTGAAAGAGGTTCGTCTGCAGACGGCTTACGTACTAATTTCTTATCTTCATCAGCAGGGTCCACTCCCGCGATGTCTTCCACATCGATTGGAGAAGGAAGATAGTCAATCACAGCATCAAGAAGAGGGTGTACACCACGATGACGCAAAGCAGAGCCTACACATACCGGGAATATATCCAAGTTAATAACGGCTTTTCGTAGCGCATGCTTGATCTCTTCTTTGGTTATTTCTTCCTCTTCGAAGAATTTTTCCATCAGAATTTCGTCAGTTTCAGCTACCTTTTCAATAAGATGCTGCCTCGCAGCCTCAGCAGACTCAACGTACTGATCAGGGATATCAACGAGTGAATGTTCGACAGCCTCTGGAGTGTCATAAACATATGCCTTTTGATCAACAAGGTCGATAAGACCATGAAAGTCAGATTCAGCCCCCATAGGCATCTGTATAGGTACAGCGTTTGCGCCTAGCCGTTCATGAACTGTTGACACAGCGTAGTCAAAGTCTGCTCCGAGCCGATCCATTTTATTTACAAAAATAAGACGAGGGACCTTATAGGTGTCTGCTTGACGCCAAACAGTTT
>DBSW01000075.1:0-19464 GCA_002306745.1 Dehalococcoidia bacterium UBA1332
CCTCGCTTGCCAACTGGGGGGTATTTCACGGCATCGACGACTTTTTTTGCATCGGCGTAATTGTTGATTAATGGGATCATTACACCCGCAGCACCTGCATCCATATATCGTTGTATATTCTGTTGTTCATTTAGACCGATGCGAAGGATTGCTGTCGTACCGGAGACCTCTGCAGCTCGGATCATATGCTCAGCCGTCTCGTAGTCCATCGGGCCATGTTCACAGTCGATAACGACAAAATCGAAGCCCATCCAGCCCATCGTTTCTGTGATTCCGGGAGATGGCAGTCCTATGAACGGCCCAATTGCCGTTTTGCCTTCGTTAAGTTTCTGTTTTAGTGTGTTCTTATTCACTCGTTTGAACTCCAAGAGTTTGACTGTAAATATCTTCTGAGGAGAATACCCCTTAGTTGTCGCCGTTGATAGTGGCTCAGTGAGTTACGGGGCGGTTTATCGTTCCGCATTTGTCATCGTTGTTAATTGGACTAGAAGCGTATTCCCTAACTACTATTGATGTGTGGATTATCTAGAATCATCATCAAAATCAATCTTAAGCCCTGAATTTCAATGTGTTCATGATCTTTTAGCCCAACAGATCGAATTGGGTTTGCATCCTGGCGCTCAACTTTGCGTCGCAATTAAAGGAAAAATAGTAGCTGATTTTGCAGTAGGTGAAACGATGGTTGGATCGGGGGTATTTCTGACTAATCGATCGGTGATGCCGTTATTTTCATCCGCTAAGCCGATCACGGCTGTGGCACTGGGTATTTTAGTCGAGAATGGCGAACTTAGTTTAGATGAACCTGTAGCGACCCATATTCCCGAATTTGGTGCAAAAGGCAAGTCTTCGATTCTGGTAAGGCATTTAATGAATCACACCTCGGGTGTTTATGAAGATTCAGTTGCCGATCGTGATGCGGATCGAGATGAACTCATACGACGATTGAGCAATGCTGGGATGATTGAAGGTTGGGTTCCCGGAGAACGTTCTGCCTATATACCTACTACTGGCTGGTACATTTTGGGTGAGTTAATTCAGAGAGTTAGTGGGATGTCATTTGAATTATTCTTGCAACAGTTCATATTTGATCGTGTTGGTATGCATAATTCCTATACTCATGTTGATCTGAAACTAGCGTCAACTTTAGGATCCTCTCTAG
Source organism: Dehalococcoidia bacterium UBA1332 (assembly GCA_002306745.1). Classification (GTDB taxonomy): domain Bacteria; phylum Chloroflexota; class Dehalococcoidia; order Lucifugimonadales; family Lucifugimonadaceae; genus Lucifugimonas. Next base: position 1,160 of record DBSW01000075.1, read on the forward strand.
CTACTATGTATGATTCAAGTTGCTCACCAATGGTGCCTGATCCAGCTTACTCAACCATGCGAAGTGCACCCTTTGCTAGGCCTGGGAGTAGTTTCCACGCACCCGCACATGATTTAGTTCTGTTTTACTCTATGCTGTTGAGAGATGGTGTTTCTTGCAATGGAGATAGGATTATTTCTAAGCAGATGGTCGAGCAATTAACTGCCAGAGAGAATGATGGAATTTTTGACGAAACATTTGGTGTAGTAATGGATCGTGGTCTTGGTTTTTTTATCGATAGCCAGCGTCACGGTCCGGTCGTACCTTATGGTTACGGACTAGCAGCTTCACCATATACCTTTGGGCATGGTGGTAAAGAGTCGTCTACAGGCTTTGCAGATCCTGAGAAGGAACTCGCAGTATCACTGATATTTAACGGAATGCCTGGTGGTGGTCAACATGACCGAAGGCTGAAACAGGTACTGGCGGCGGTTTATGAAGCTACTGGCTTTTAGACTTTAAATGTGGATTCTGAGACACCGCGCTCGATCAATAACCTTCGTACCCTTTTAAGAATTGCATCGGCGACTCTATGACCTGCTTGGTCAGCACGTATCACGGCCCACCGTGATTCAGTTTTAGACATTTCAAGATATCCTCTGCGAATATTCTCATGGAATTTCAAAGGTAGATCTTCGAATCTTCGCTGGTCTTCGTCATCGACTCTGCTAGGGTTGATACTGCCACTAAAGAGACTAGGTTCATTTGAAATTCTGCTTAGGCTTATCTTTGGATCAAGGTCTAAAAGTACCGTTAGATGTGGTATGTATCCTGCAGTAGCGATCTGGTTAAGTTTGCTGATTGTTTTCAGGTCGCCACCTCGCGCGTATCCCTGATACGCAACCGTAGAGTCGGTGTAGCGGTCTAGTATTACGACTTTGCCTCGGTCCAGAGCAGGTCGGATCATCTCAAACATTAATTGAGCGCGAGCTGCCTCAAATAATAATGTTTCTGCTAGAGGCGACGACGAGTTGGCTCGTTTGATCCAGTTTCGAATATTATTGCCAAGATCCGAACTGCCTGGTTCGTGAGCTTGGATGGTGTCGATCCCAAAACTCTGTAACTTGTGAAATAACCGTTCGGCTTGAGTTGATTTTCCTACTCCCTCTCCTCCTTCGAAGGTAATTAATACCCCGCCTGCAACGGTCTTTTTTTTCATACGGTCTGAGTCTGCTCCGAAATCCATTTCTTCTTGTTGTATGCCGTTCAATTTTTGGTCCTATATTTGCGTTTTTGCGTTGGTTGTTCGCATCAGAAAACTTTAGTCCAGCCTATCGTTTACGCCGACGGATTACAACGCGTCTAGATGGCTCTCTACCCATACTCGCTGAACCAAGATTGTTACGCGCAGCTAGACTGTGTTGCATTCGACGTACATATGGAGGTTGCGACATCAACTCCACCCGCTGTTCGCCCGATATGACTCGGGTGATTGCGTCTTCAGTTTCTCGTAATGCTTCTCGAGAGCGGCCGTTATGCTTGTGCTCTTCGAAATTTTGTGGTTCGAATTTTTCTGCATGTATTTGATCTTGAGCAAAGCGTTTCAAGAATTGTCGGATCTGTTCTTTTGTTCCGCGTCTTAGTACATGAACCATCACACCATCGCGTTCAGCTCTTCTAACAGCCGAAGGTCTTCGGCTGTAGTGTGATTTTGTTGTAACGAAAATTTCCGCAGAATCTACGAAATCGACTATTTGCACTGGTGCGTTTGTCTCGGAATTAACGTCTTCTATTGCCGTTTTCGGAATCCCGAAAGCGAAAACCTTTGTAGTTGCTTGTTTTGGTGCAGTAGGTAAGTTTTCTTGCTCAGAAAAATATCGATCGGAATGCGGTATATTATTTCGGCGGGTAATATCTTTTCGTGCACGCTCGTGAGTGTGGCTTCGGCGTTCGCGTTTACGACCGAGTTCACTTATGTCGAACGGAGTAGGTGACAATTCGGATTCTGATCCTCGGATTTCCTGGACCTCAACCTCAACCTGGCCATTGGGTTGCAGGCGTCGTACTTCCTGTGGAATTGATATTCCCCGTAACATTCTGTCTACAGCCGTTCCAACTTCAGGATGTATTGCTACGGTATTACGCTCTCGTATTTCGACGACGATATCGAATGTAGGTTCATGCTTTCGCTCGAGAACCGTTTTTTGTGTGCGTCGTCGTCTTGCTTCGATATCACCCAGAGTTACGGTTTGTTGTCCTCCAACTAGGTCAGCCAGTGTTGGATTTGATATCACGTTTCCGAGGGTGTTTCCGTGTGCGGTGGCTACAAGTTGCACACCCCTTTCGGCGATCGTTCTGGCGGCCAGCGCTTCGAGTTCAGTACTCATTTCGTCGATTACAATGACTTCGGGCATGTGGTTCTCTACAGCCTCTATCATTACATTATGCTGAAGGCTGGTGTTGGCCACCTGCATGCGTCGTGCTTGACCTATCGCTGGATGTGGTACGTCGCCGTCTCCAGCAATTTCGTTAGATGTGTCAACTACTACTACGCGTTTACCCGCTTCGTCTGAAAGTACACGGGCGGTTTCTCTTAGGATTGTCGTCTTTCCAACCCCGGGGCGTCCTAAGATCAAGACACTTTTACCAGAACTGATGAGATCTTCGATGAGTCTGACCGAACCGTAAACTGCTCGACCTACTCTGCAAGTTAGACCGACGGGTTCACCTGCGCGGTTACGCATTACCGATATTCTATGCAAAGTTCTTTCTATACCGGCTCGATTGTCGTCTCCGAAATGGCCTACATGATCAATAACTTTACCTATGTGGTCTCTAGTAATTTCGAAATCTGTGATCGGTATATTATCTAGCGCTAATCTTGCTTCTGGGCTCCTACCCAAGTCTAAGATTACTTCTACTAAATCACCGATATCTTTGCGATCTCTCAGTGCCGAGGCAATTTCTGTAGGGAAAATTCTGACGAAAGCCTCTAGATCGTCTACTACCTGTGCATTGGGATCTGACAGTTCGAAATACTCCTTAAATATGTTGTGTGCAATTCAAATTTTATTTTGAATATAAGGGTTCAGTTCTAAATTTATCCGATTGTTGCGAGTGTTGGTGAAACTTCAGGTATGGGTTCAGCTAATGGCTTAACCATTACTTCGTATTCCGCTAACTGCCTAAACCCTATTGTTAGTAGAAAATGTGAGAGCATAGGACGGAATTCTTGAACTGACGTTGTTACTCGGTCCTCCTTAGAACGTGTAACGGCAGCCAATATAAGCTCAGGTAATTCCGAAGTTGCTTCGTTTGAATATTTAATTTGGAACATGTGCCCTGATCGAATGGATTTTTGTTGTAGCATCCCCCCGATTTCACCATTATTCATATCAAAAATTAATTCGGTTGTATGACCCCCTAAACCTTCGTAACCTGCCAACCAATCCTCAATGGTTTGCCCTGATTTCTGTTTAATGTTTGTGGGTGTGGTGGCGTTATGAAGTTTGAATAATCTATAGTCATCAGAAGCCTCACGGTACCTGAGATTAATTGATTGATTCGCTGTGGGTATATTACTGGCGAGACTATTAGATGAGCCTGTCCCTAATATATGTTCTCTATACAAAAATGAGTAGCCCACTTTTTTCGCTTCATCCGATAATGCACTATTTGCCGGAACTCTCGCGAATATTCGACTTGCTCCTGCGGCACCGGCGGGTATGGAAATTTGTTCTAGTAAATCAGCGGCAAGTTTTGGACTAGAATTTTTTAGATAAAGTTCACTAACTTCCCATGACTGGGCACCTGATCTTGGTCCTGCGTATAGGATGGCTTGAATCTCTCCGCGGTGGATTTGTACCCAACATCTCTGCCATGCTCGCAGGGATAGTGCTCTTCCAGCATACTTGACTATCGGAAATCCTAATGGGCCACCTGTGAGCGCTCTTAACATTGTGCACGTTTCACCCCGACCTGCCGACTGACTGAATTTTAGAAGTCTTGGAGAATCTGTAGGGTGCAGATGCCGGATCATGCTTTGATTTTTCGGTTACTCGTCAACATTGCGGTTTGTAGATTCAGAGCGGCATTCTTCAGCCATAGAGACAAATAGGGAGTGAAGGCGCGTATCTTGGGTGAGTTCAGGATGAAATGATGTGGCTAGCACTCGTCCTTTTCTCACCGCGACCGTCTGTGCCGGAGTGCCATCCGATTTCTCGGGCACCACAGCCAACGTTTCTACTCCAGCGCCTGTGCTCTGCACGATAGGTGCACGAATAAACACTGCTCGCATCGGGTCACCATCAATACCTTGAATATTCACTTCGGCTTCGAAACTATCCACCTGTCGGCCGAAGTAGTTGCGAGCGACATTGATGTCTATAAAATTAAGCGGAATGGGATAAGGGTCTGCCAGCTCACGAGCTATTACTATCATGCCAGCGCAGGTGCCCCAAAGTGCCATGCCAGATTCGACACGATTACGAAGTGTTTCGACGAGATCGAACATATGGAGTAACTTGACGATAGTGGTGCTCTCTCCGCCAGGGATTATCAACCCATCGATATCATTTAGTTGTTGCACCTTGCGAACTTCGAGTGCTGAGATTCCAATAAGTTTGAGCATGTTTATGTGCTCAGCGAAATCGCCTTGAAGCGCGAGCACACCGATGCAGGGCTGTCCCAGCACCGATGTGCTTGAATTCTTTTTCAATCCTTCTACCAACCGCGGGATTGGAGCTGCTGCTCTTGTGGAATTTTATTCGCTTCGATTCCGGGCATAGCGTCACCAAGCCCCCTAGAAATTTCAGCCAGCATGTCGGGATCGTTATAGTGAGTGGTTGCTTTTACGATCGCTGCAGCCATGGTTTCCGGATTGTCACTTTTGAAAATTCCAGAACCAACGAACACACCCTCTACGCCTATTTGCATTAGAAGTGCAGCATCTGCCGGTGTTGCAATTCCACCTGCGGCGAAGTTGACGACCGGGAGCTTACCAGTCTGAGCGACCTCTACAACAAGCTCGTACGGGGCCTGATAGTCACGTGCTAATGACATGAGCTCTTCAGATGGGGCATGCTGTATCGCTCTTATATCAGCCTGAATTTGGCGTGCATGTGTTACTGCATGGACAACATCACCAGTTCCAGCTTCACCCTTTGTTCGTATCATTGCAGCACCTTCGCCGATTCTTCGGAGTGCCTCACCTATATTTCGAGCTCCACATACATATGGCATTTTAAATTGCCACTTATCGATGTGAAACTCATCATCGGCGGGGGTTAAAACCTCTGATTCATCGCAGTAGTCAACACCTAGAGATTCGAGAATTTGAGCTTCGACAAAGTGTCCTATCCGAGCTTTTGCCATAACCGGTATCGATACTGCATCTATTATTCCGGAGATAAGATCAGGATCGGACATTCTCGCTACGCCGCCATCACGACGTATGTCAGAAGGAACGCGCTCAAGTGCCATTACAGACACTGCTCCAGCGTCTTCTGCTACCTTTGCTTGATCTGGGGTCACGACGTCCATTATGACGCCACCCTTGAGCATCTGTGCTAAACCGCCCTTTACGCGCCAATCGCCTACTTCAGGCCTCGACATTTCTTTCCAGCGTTGAGCACCTTTGACTGTGCCATTAGTAGTGGATGTTGCCATCGTTTTACTATCCTTTCGGCTTTTATTGATCATTCCGTTTTTGGTTGGTTTTCAAAACGGAAGATTTATTTTCAGCGCGATCGCGACACCGAACCCGCGTCGCACTGCAGCGTCATTTCGACGCATTGGTCGAAATTATACGCTTAGCTGCGGCAAAAGGCTGGAATAGATATGACCTAATCAAGTTTTGATATCGACTGTAGCGTGTTGATTAAGTCAGATAATTGGTCCTATATACCTATATTAGCCATTAAATTGGCAACATCTGCTGTTCTAGATGAATAGCCCCATTCGTTATCGTACCAGCCAACAACTTTGATGAAGTTACCTCCCACGGCTGATGTTGCAAGTGAGTCTATTGTGCAAGAGTTTGAATTACCTATATAGTCGACAGAAACCAGTGGTTCATCTGAGTAGCCTAAAATCCCATGTAGGTTTTTGCTCAGCGAAGCTTCTTTAAACGCATTATTCACTTCTTCGATCGAGGCATTTGTTGTTAGATTCACGGTCAGGTCGGTAACTGATCCGGTAATTACAGGAACCCGGTAGGCCATTCCGTCGATTTTTCCTTCGAGCTCCGGAATCACCAGTGTTACTGCTTTTGCGGCACCGGTACTGGTTGGAATGATACTGTTGGCTACGGCGCGTGCTCGTCGAAGGTCACTATGTCCTTGATCTAGAATATTTTGGTCGTTGGTATAGGCGTGGATAGTAGACATTAATGCGTTTTCGATGCCGAAGGTGTCTTGTAGCACTTTTGCCATAGGAGCAACACAATTTGTTGTGCAGGAAGCATTTGAAATCACGTTGTGTTTAGATGGGTCGTATTGGCTATCGTTGACTCCAAGTACGATTGTTAGATCATCGTTTTTAGCCGGAGCTGAAATTATCACCTTTTTAGCACCGCCTTTGATATGGCTATAGGCTTTACTTGCGTCGGTGAAAATACCAGTGCACTCGACAACTAGATCGACGTCATGATCTCTCCATTTGATTTGCGAAGGATTACGTTCGGAGAAGGTCTTGATTTCGCGTTTATCGATTATCAAATCGCCGTTTTTAACTTCAACTGACCCGGAATATCGGCCATATGTCGAATCGAATTTGAAAAGGTGGGCATTGGTTGCGACATCACTGGTGTCGTTGATGGCTACAACCTCTAAGTTATCGCTATGCCTGCCTGAAATCGTTCGTAATACTTGACGTCCTATTCTTCCAAATCCATTGATGCCAACTTTGATTTTTGCCATTTTGTATTTCCTAATCCATGCTTGGGCCAATTGTTATATGTAAATCTATTTAGTTACTTAGCTCGATTTGAGGATTCGCTTTCCTGCGTATGTTGCCTTATCGCCCAATAATGCTTCGATTCTGAGTAGCCGGTTGTATTTTGCCACTCGCTCACTTCTAGCTGGGGCACCTGATTTAATCTGACCTGCAGAAGTCCCTACTGCTAGATCAGATATCGAGGTGTCTTCAGTCTCCCCAGATCGGTGACTAATAACTACTCCGAAGTTGGCCCTCTGGGCGATGGCGACCGTATCTAGTGTTTCAGTTACGCTTCCTACTTGATTGAGCTTTACCAGGACAGCATTCCCGGCGTTTGTTTCAATTCCTTTTTGAAGATAGCGAGCTTGGGTAACGTACAAATCATCCCCCACTAATTGAATCTTATTGCCGTTTCTGGCGGTTTGTAATTTCCAGCCCGCCCAGTCGTCTTCTGCAAGACCATCTTCAATAGAATAAATTGGGAAATCATTTGACAATTTTTCGTATTCTATGACCATCTGCTCATTGGATAATTTTCGGTTTTCTCGTGATAGGTCGTAAACACCGTCTGAATAGAACTCAGAAGATGCGGGATCTAGCGCTATGAATACTTCTTCGCCCGGTCTGTATCCCGCACCGTGGATGGCGGCTGTGACATACTCTAATGCCTTTCGATTTGTTAGGCCCTGTGGTGCAAATCCTCCCTCATCACCGACTGTAGTTGCATGTCCGTCTGAGTGGAGTTTTTGGTTTAGCCATTGATAAATTTCAGCACCGCAACGTAGTGATTCTGAAAAAGTATCGATCCCGGCAGGGACGATCATGAATTCTTGAAAATCCGTAGAACCTAAAGCGTGGGCTCCACCGTTCAGCACATTAAACATTGGTACTGGGAGTTCTGTTGAACCGTCATTAGACGTTATTTCAGCGATGTGTTCAAATACTTCTTGTCCGCTGCTTATCGCACCAGCGCGCAGTACAGCTAATGAAATAGCAAGGATCGCGTTAGCACCAATCCGGCCTTTATTTGTTGTGCCGTCGAGATCGATCATTACTTGATCTACGGATCTTTGATCGGCAGCATCGAGGCCTTTGATCGCCGACCCTAATTCGCCATTTATTGCACTAATCGCTTTTAGCACACCTTTTCCGCCGTAACGGTTTTTGTCGCCGTCCCGTAGTTCGACAGATTCTCTGCGTCCAGTACTTGCCCCTGAAGGAACCGCTGCTGCTGCAGATGTGCCATCATCCAGAAAAACTATCGCACCCACTGTAGGGTTCCCGCGAGAGTCTAGAATTTCGTGTCCAATTATTGAGGTGATTTTTGCCATGTTCTCTATTTTGCTGCCTGAGGTTGACTGGTTCAGTTAACACAAGATAAGTAAAGTATTGATTCTTTGTTACTTGCTTTTTGATAGTGCTGATCGCTGACTCAATAACAGTTGCTTGATTCCGATCTCAGCGAGTTTGAGCATCTCATCGAGTTGTACGCGTGTGAATGTTGCCTCTTCTCCGGTTCCTTGAAGTTCGACAAACTCGCCTGACCCCGTCATGACAACATTCATGTCTACATCGGCAGACGAGTCTTCAATATAGTCAAGATCTAGAACTGGAACGCCATTAACGATTCCTACACTAATTGCGGCGATCTGATCCTTTAAGGGTATTGAGTTAATTTTTCCTTTTTCTAAAAGGCCTTCCAATGCTTGATGGAGGGCTATGTATGCACCAGTTATAGAAGCCGTACGTGTTCCTCCGTCGGCTCTGAGTACGTCACAATCGATGAGAATAGATATTTCGCCGAGAGCTTTAAGATCAGTAACCGATCTCAAAGCTCGACCTATGAGGCGTTGAATTTCTTGAGTTCGACCGCTGATTTTGCTTCTCTCTCGCCTTACTCTTTCTCTGGTTGACCGGGGTAGCATCGAGTATTCAGCTGTGACCCATCCACTCCCATTCCCGCGCATCCAAGGCGGCACCTTCATCTCTACTGTCGCTGCACAAATCACCTTAGTATTACCAGTTTCGATTAGAGCTGACCCTTCAGCATCAGGGACATATCCCGGTGTGATGTTGATCGGACGCTGAGTTGATGTGGATCTATTGCCCGATCGATTGACTGAGGTTTCTGGCAATTTTTATTCCTTGTAAACTTTTTATAATAATTTTACCAGTGGAAAATTCGCTTATCGAAAGTCTATTTTTGCTACCTTAACGTGAACGTGGCTGGTAATTTTCATCTTTCTTTGTGAACGGAATGGAGTGGGTAATAGATATGCGTATAGCGATCATGGGAGCAGGGGCCGTAGGCGGGTATTTTGGAGGCGTTTTGGCGAATCAGGGAGAGGACGTAGTTTTGATTGCTAGAGGTTTGCATGGGCAGGCGATCGCAAATAATGGCCTTCAAGTAGATAGCCATTGGGGTAATTTCAACGTAAAAGTTGAGGTGACTGACGATCCTTCAACCATTGGAGAGGTTGATTTTATACTCCACTGCATCAAGCTCTATTCAAATGCGGATGCACTTCCTTTAATGCAGCCAATGATTGGGGAGAACACTACTGTCCTAACAATTCAGAATGGTGCCACTTCTGGTCATATTCTCGCTTCAGAGTTCGGGCAGAAACATGTTTTGCAAGGTGCCACTTATATTGAAACGGGGATTGTCGCTCCAGGGCACATCCGTCAAAGTGGCTCGACCGCAATGATCGAATTCGGTGAAGATGATGGATCTGAAACTGATCGATCTGAAGCGGTTAGAAAGTTACTTCAGCGAGAAGGGATTCAAGTAAAAGTAAGTAATAATATTGTTGATACCTTATGGAATAAAATGGTCAGTGTTGGTGCTATTGGAACTGTGATGGCGGCGTCAAGAGCATCATTTGTTGAAGTGCTTTCAAGCCCTCATGGCGAGCAGACAGTTCGGACGGTTATGGAAGAAATCGTGGCTGTGGGTCAGTCGCAGGGAGTCACTTTTCCACCCCGATGTGTTCAAGCAAAAATGACAGATGCAATCTCCGAAGCAGAAGAAACACAGGCCTCTTTGCAATATGACCTTAACAACGGTAAACCTCTCGAACTGGACGATATTCTTGGCGCTGTAGTAGGAATCGGGAGAGATGCAGGTGTGCCTGTTCCTGCTAGCTCAGCACTTGTGACGGTCTTGGACAAGTTTAAGCGGGGATCGTAATCAACCTTTTAGTATTTTTGCTAAATCTTCGTACACCGACGAGATTCAAATGACATCCGAACACATGATTTCAAATGAGATACTTGCCCAACTTGGTGAGTTGCCAACCCAGACGCTCATAGATGGACTGTGGGTTGATAATTGGCCACAGGCTATGATTCATGGCTCACGATCGCTCTTTCCTGGTCAGAAGATGGTCGGCCGAGCGGTTACGTTGCGTTTTATCCCACATCGTCCTGACATATTGAAAGATAAGCCAATTGCAGAAAAATCTCCTGAATATGTGGCATTTGAGTTGTGCGGTCCTAATGAAGTTTTAGTCGCTTCATCGGTTGGTCCATGGGAATCTATTGGAGGGGACATAAAGTTTTTTCGTCTTTCTCAACTTAAAGTTGGAGGATTGGTTACTGATGGATCTGTTAGAGATACGTCAGAACTAAAGAACTACGGTTTTCCGGTTTTTGCACATTCGTCAACGGCCAAACAAGGGCCTGCAGTTATGCAGCCCTGGGGTGTGAACGAAGTTATCAGTTGCGGAGGGGTGGTTGTACGTCCTGGTGACGCAATAATCGGTGATGATGATGGTGTTGTTGTTGTTCCTGCAGCTATGGCTGAACGAGTTCTAGAGATTGCTGATGAACGTGAACGAGTAGAGGATGTGATTAAACAGGAACTAAGAAAGAATCCTGGGTCACCCGGTAGGTACTATCCGTTTAATGACAATACTTGGAAGTTGTTTGAAGAGTACAAATCACGTGGCAATGTGTAGCGTTGGTCTTGATTGTTCATTGTGTTCAGGTCAACAGAAAAATATTCGATGCACATTAGTTTGATATAGGTTTGCCGTCTGGTCCTAATCCTTGGGCAGCCAAACGCTCGGTGCGTTGCTCGAAATCTAAGCAGTCTTCACAGATATTCTCAGGTATAAAGCCCCACTTCATTAGGTATCCGAATATTTGGCATCCAAGGCAGTATCCAAAAATACTTTCTAAACTCGCTGCGAATATAAGTCCAGCTAAAACAATGTACGCGATGCCGTTGAGCCCGAGTCCTAGGGATAGTATCGCAGCTGTAACGCTGAACAGTATTCCGATGGCTGCTGCAAATCGCTTAGGTGGCCCTGCCACTGGTCGATAAGGAAGTCCGAATTTAGGCACAATTACCCTCGACGCGAGAATTGCTAAAGGGCTGATTCGTGGCCCTGCTAGGAATCGTGTGATGAACCCGAATGCTATGACCAAAGTTATCCATGGTTGGTCGAGAAAAATCGTGGCTAGTGACATCACAACCACGCCAGCTGCCACGACTCGGGCCACACTGGAGTTCATCGGGTGAGGAAAGCTGAAAAATCTGGGTTTTTGGTGTGAATCAGATGTCATTGCTGGAAAATTGTTTATACAGTGGGAGTGTCTTTATAAACTGCCCGCTACTTATTTTGTTTGGTGACGAAGGATCTTTTGTGCCGGGATAGATATTGGTTGCTATGCTCATCGAAAAGATGCATCCATTTCAGGTATTTAGCCTACTCCTACTTGTTTACTCATCGCAATAATCTGAAGATTACTGCAACCTAAAAATTTAAAAGGGGATTCACGTCTTTAGCGACTAATCACATTTAGGAATAATTGGCAGGATTATTCTAGAAGGGTGCGCTGCACTCGTGTGAATAGTGTTTTGTGCCTTCACCATCTTCGTATGCCTGCCCACTGGCTCCCCAGTGTTTGGGTTAACGTCAAACCGTGGGAAGTTGGAGCTAGCAACGTCCAATCTGATGCGATGTCCAGCCTTGAACACGTTTGAGGTCGGCCACAATTTAATAGTTAATTGGACTGGTTCTCCCGGTATTAGCATCTCGGGATTAGTCCAAGAATTCCTATATCGAGTTCTCATAATCGTATCGGTAAGGTTCAGATGGTAACCCTCAGGATAATCATGGCTTATTGGGTAAACGTCGATCAACTTTGCCGTGATGTCGGTGTCTATTGCCGTTGATGACACCCAAATTTTCACTATCGCCTCCCCTGTGATTTCTACATCTTCTTCAAGGGCGTCTGTTTCGAAACATATAACGTCATCTCTGTCTTTCAGAAGTTGATATGGCTCGTGCGCAGCAATCCATTCAGGTCCTTCTTTCTGGTGAAATCCTCCAGCTGCGATTACTTCCGTTAGGTTACTACGCGCCAGTGTCCATTGGTCTAAAAAATCTGGAACATAGTCTTCAGGAGGTCCGCCATCTTGTGGAGCAGTGATTTTGAACATACCTACTAATGGGCCACCAATGGTGGGTACCGGGTTTTCTGGGTTATGAGTGAAAGTTATTGAACTCGTGTGCTCGAATGTCTCGAACGAATCTAGAGACCCATCTTTGTGCAAATACAACGTTTGAAATTGAGTCCGCTTTATTGGCCATTCGTTTTCATCACGCCAGTATCCGCCGTGATTAAGATGTCCTTCATTAGTTTTTTTACCGTCACCAGTGCCCATTACATATATTCGGACAGCAGGGTCATTTTCGGGAGCAGGCAGTCCTTTCAAGTGTTGGTCGAAAAACTTTAAACGCTCCGGGTTGTACTTTTGTACACCCCATACACTTTCTTGGCCGGTATCGGTGTCGCCATGCCACTGACCAGTGGCTCGAGTTCCGCCGTGTCACCAAGCGCCTAAGACCAGTCTGGTCGGAGAGGAGTTAAGCTTACTGATCACCTCGTAATAATTTGCAGTAGCTCCCACGAAATTGTCATACCACCCACAAGAAACAGTGAGAGGCACGTCTGCATGTTCCCCGTTTTCGAGTAGCGGTTCTTGATCGGCTGCTTCCTGTGACCACCATTCGTCGTATTCACCTCGATAATAGTAGTTAAATACAGTTTTTTCCAGATCAGGAGCAACTCGCAGTGCAGTCTGCCCTGGTTCAACAGGAAATTGTTGCAACCATTTCGGCATGTCACGCATGCCATCAAGTATGATCTTAGCTTTATCAGGGTCATCGCCAATTTCATGACTATCTAGTGCATGAAGATGGGCGGCACCAAACATTTGAAGCGACATCGCTCCACCTTCTCGAGCTTCATGTCTAAAAATGTTGGTTGGACCAGCTTCAACCCACATTGCTGATAGGTGTGGCGGTTTTCTCAATGCTAGTTGAGTTTGTACGATTGCTCTGTGAGAAGATCCCAGCGTGCCTACCTTACCTGTACACCATGGTTGAGAAGCGATCCACTCGACAGTGTCGTAACCGTCATCACCTTCCCATGGGTTTACTGTGTGGTAGTAATGACCGTCGCCCTCGGATCGAAATCTTGAACGAAGATCCTGGATCACAAATGCGTATCCACGTCGCACAAAGAAGGGTATTACGTCGTCCCATTCGGGAGCTGTTTTATCGTAGGAGGTCCTGACGATTAAAGCAGGTACCGGTTCTTTTTCGTCGACGACCTTACCGTCGCCGTGACATGGAAGATATACATCAGTCGCGAGTCGAATACCATCGCGCATTGGCATCATGATGTCTTTGGCAGTTTGGATGCCGTAAATCGGCTGAGAAGAAGAAGAAAATTTATCGGAAGTCATTGCTGTCGACTGTATTTATTTGCAAAGTTTCATCGTTTAGGCGTATTACTACGGTGTCATGTAGGAATAATCGGCAGCGTAACATGAGAAGGGTGTTGAGAGTCGTGGTACAACTTTTGATTAGCTATTTTAATTTCTATATCGGTTGCTATAGGGTTGCCAGTGTTTAAATTGCGATTGTACCTGGGAAAATTCGAGCTAGATATTTCGATTCTTATGCAGTGTCCTTCCTTGAACATGTTTGAGGTGTTCCACATGTCGATTTCGAACTCGTATATTTCACCGGGTATCATCATTTCTGGCTTGTCAGTTCCGTTGCGGAAACGGGCCCTAACTATTCCTTCGCATAACGCAATTGCCTTGCCATCCGGTTCTACATCAGTTAGCGCAGCTGTAAAGTCAGTATCGATAGCGCTAGAAGTAGCCCAAATCTTCGCTCGGATCGGCCCTGTGACTTCAGTGTCCCTCACTAAAGGGTCAGTTGTGAAAACTAAAACATCTTCACGAAGTTGTATTTTGGATCGATCGCGAGGACCGCACCAGTCGAATGTTTGGTATTGCGATCCTAGGGACTTTACAGGGTTTGCGGGGTCGTAGCTGAAATTGTCTGTAGGTTGTGTTTTCTCAGGTGGTGTGGTCGAAAGAATACCTCCAGATTCCGCGGCGTTACCTTCGGAGTGCATGTAGTAATGCGTCCATTTAGTTCGTGCGATAGGCCATTCGTTTTCAAATCGCCATTTATTTGCCCCCATAACAAACAGCTTGATTGGAGGCTCGTCGTTGATCCCAGTGTCGATGCCTTTGAGGTGCTGGTCGTACCAACGAGTGTGCATTTCGATGACGTCTGAAAGCGCTTGATCCCCAAAAGATCGGTCTGCATATTCACCATTGTCTCCCATAGGTAAACGACCCCACGGAGCTACTTGGTGACTCCATGGTCCTACTAAAAGTTTAGTTTTTTTTCGGGCATCTTCTGTTCTGGCATGTTTGCTCCATCCATTGAAAAGTTTGAAATTCTCGTTTGAAAGTGAGTCAAACCATCCTGTAATAAAGTAAGAGGGAACCTGCGGTTGATCGTATTTGTCTCGCAGACTGTAACTTGCCCACCACTCATCGTACTGTTCATGGGCTATGACCCCAGCGTAGTAAGGGTGAGTTGAAGATACTTCTTCCATTGCTGTCTCGAGTGGAAGCGCGAAAAAAAACGAGTCTTGGTCGAAGTGCTTAAGAGACTCATACTGCATTGATCGTCCTAGCATATTTAAGAATGCAAATGACACGTTATGGTGAATTACGCCATTGACACGGTGGTGACCGTAGTTGTCCTGCTGAGAGGCTATGGGCGCCACTGCTTTGAGATATTTCGAGCGCATTGTCGCTGGTAGTGTTTGTGTGAATCCAGGGTAGGAAAGTCCGAATGTACCAACATTTCCATCACACCAATCCTGTTGTCCAATCCATTCATGGGTGTCATAACCGTCATATAGTTCACAAACGTATGGTTCCCATTGTCCGCCAGAGTCACCTCTTCCACGGCAGTCCTGCATAACAACTGCGTAACCATGGACAGTGAATTCCCGTGCCCAATCAATGTAGCGAGCTTCTTGATTATCGTAGATCGTTCTTAGCAGCAACACAGGCCATGGACCGTTACCAAGTGATGATGGTGGTAGCCAGATGTCAGCAGAAAGATCGATTCCGTCTCTCATTGGAACTGAAATATTTAGCATTAGGCGACCTGGTTCAACAAGGGGGAGAGATTCTAATGTCATTTACGAAATTCCTGAGCTTTCGCGTGTGCTTATGAATAGGTTTCGAGCATTGTCTGCCTAAAACTATATATTCTCAACATTACTCAGCTATTAAATTTCGATTACCCTGTAACAAAAATTTAGGTAGTCGAGCGGATAAAGAATTTTTGGAGACAAGCAATGACATTTAAGGTCGTTATATCTATGTATAACCGTCCACCTAGCGATCTCACTTTGAAGGTTATTCGTGCCGCTGGAATGGATGTGGAGTATATTCCCGCTCGTACTGAAAATGAAGTAATTAGCGCGGCAACTGGTGCTGATGTTCTTCTCGTGGGAACTGTTCCGCATACTACTCGTAAAGTACTCGAATCTCTTCCTAATTTGAAGATGGTAGGTCGTCACGGTGTTGGAGTAGATTCGGTTGATCTTGAAGCTGCCACCGAACTTGGGATTTGTGTGACCAACACCCCTGGGATTAATACCTCTGAAGTCGCAGATCATGCCATGGCGATGTTGCTTTCAATTACACGGATGATTCCAGAGCAGAATGCCGCTCTCAAGAACGGTGCGTGGTCAGATCGTCCAGCCGAGATTGATTCGTTGCGCGATAAGTTGCGTAGAATCGCTGGAAACACGGTCGGTATTTTTGGCCTTGGGAGTATAGGAAAAGGTTTTGCTAATAGAGTTCGAGGTTTTGGACCATCAAAAATCATAGCCTATGACCCTTATGTACCTCAGACAGATGCTGATCTAGTTGGTGTCGAAATGGTTGATTTCAACACATTGTTGTCCGATTCAGATTTTCTCACTGTGCATTCACCTGCAACCGTTGAAACTAATGAAATATTTAATATTAATTCTTTTAGGAAAATGAAAAGGACTGCTATTTTTATCAACTGTGCTCGCGGACCGATTGTTGACGAAAGTGGTCTGCAACAAGCACTTGAAACCGGCGTGATATATGCAGCTGGAATCGATGTTACTCAGATTGAACCACTCGATGCTGAAAGTCCCCTTTTAAACCTAGATAATTTGATTCTCACCCCACATGTCGCTGGTTCTTCTGACATCAGCGGGATAGCTGGTGCTACTCGATGGGGTGAGAATGCGGTTAATGTGTTAATTGGTAAACCTCTACATGGTCTTGGTAATCCTGAAGTCGTAAAACGTATAGCGGTCATGCGCTCACAAGGTACTTGTCGTTGGGACGGTTTTCCTGATCCAGTCACCCAGGCTTGGACTTAGCGGCACGGAGTTCCCATATGTGTTTTATTCCGTTTACGTGCCGTTCATCTGGCTTGGCTTGAATTGGATAATCGGTAATTGTCATGGTTTACTATTGCCTTAACTTATATAAGGGAAACCTATATTCATCGGCCACTCAAGATATGATTTTGGATCTACAAAGTTCAGTTATGAAAGTCTTTCCCAAAACATGAAAATAGAGAAAATAGAAGTAACTGTATTTAAGTCAACTTCCAAAAAAGTGAATGATACGGATGGGCACACACATCCAGGGCCAGAACATGAAGTTGAAGAGGCAGTGTTGGCAATAACAGATGACGAGGGAAATTCAGGTTATTCATTTGGTTCTCCTGAAGCGTTGCGTCCTTACATCATCGAAAATTTTGTCAAAAAGGTTTTTTTGGGCGAAGATCCTTTGGATCGTGAAAAACTGTGGATTAATCTTGCGAAGTGGCAACGCGGATCAGGGGCGAACTTAACCGATCGTTCGTTAGCGATCTCAGAAATGGCTCTTTGGGATCTTGTTGGGCGTGCTCAAAATACATCTGTATGGAAGATGTTGGGTGGATATCGTGACAAAGTTCTTGCATATGGATCTACGATGTGTGGGGATGAGATTAATGGTGGTCTTGCTACACCAGAAGACTACGGTAATTTTGCGGAGTGGATGGTCAAGCGTGGTTATAAAGCAATTAAGCTCCATACATGGATGCCACCTGTTTCTTGGGCGCCTAGCGTGAAAATGGATATAAAAGCCTGTGCCGCTGTACGTGAGGCAGTTGGGCAAGATTTCCCTTTAATGCTCGATGCAAATCATTGGTACTCTCGAATGGAAGCGCTTGAGCTTGGAAAGGGAATTCAGGAACTTGGCTATTATTGGTACGAGGAGCCAATGGATGAGCACTCAACCGAATCTTATAGATGGCTTGCTAGCCAGCTTGATATTCCCATCATTGGTCCAGAGTATGCGTATGGAAAACATCATACTCGAGCTGAATGGATTGCCAGCAAAGCCTGTGACATCGTTAGGGTAGGTGTAGCCGATGTCGGTGGAATCGGGCCTAGTATCAAGTGCGCACATCTGGCGGAATCATTCAATATGGATTGTGAAGTTCACGGTGGAGGGCCGGGCAATCTTGCTGTAATTGGTGGAATCTCAAACACAACTTGGTATGAGCGGGGATTGCTTCACCCATTTATTGATTACGATGAAATCCCTAACCATCTCAACAGGATAATTGATCCAATGGACGGTGATGGTTATATACCGATGCCGGATTTGCCAGGCCTTGGTGAAGATATCAACTTTGACTACATCGATGATCACATTGCTTCTCGGCATTGATAAGTACATCACTAATTTGCAAAATGCTGATGCAGTAACAGGCGATAATTTTTCGTGTTAAATGACAAATAGGTCTTGTTGCATGCTATGTCGTTCGTATAATTGGCTACTGGCTGGGTCAAATAACCGCAGCTTGAGTGCAGCTACATATTTGAGTTGACACGCCCGCGTTACGATATTGTCTTTATTCAAGGGGTATCGAACGTGGGCGTCGTTGTATATCTAGGAGTAAGTCATGGCTCAACAGACTTGGGCGTTCCTTGGTGGGAAGCAAGTTCCCGAAGAG